>CAXNJC010000300.1:0-3260 GCA_964202525.1 Pirellulales bacterium | reverse complement strand
ATTCCCGCCGACGCGGTCGTGCTCTTCGACGGCACGGACATGTCGGCGTGGGAGAACGGCGGGAACTGGACGGTGGCCGACGGCGTGGCGACGGTCGGCAAGGGACAGATCGTCTCCAAGCAGCCCTTCGGCGACTGCCAGGTGCACGTCGAGTTCCGGATGCCCTCACCGCCCACCGGCAAGGGCCAGGGCCGCGGCAACTCCGGGATCTTCCTGATGGGGAAGTACGAGATCCAGGTGCTCGACTCTTTCGAAGACGGCACCGACGGCCCCCTCACCTATCCCGACGGCCAGTGCGGCGCCCTCTACAAGCAACGGCCCCCGGCGGTGAATGCCTGCCGCAAGCCGGGCGAATGGCAGACTTACGACATCCTGTTCACGCGGCCGCGGTTCTCAGCCGACGGTGCCCTCGACAAGCCGGGCCGCGTGAGCGTGCTCCACAACGGGATCGCGATCCATTCCGACACGCAGATCCTCGGCGACACCGCCTGGCACGAGCCGACGGCCTACCACGCGCATCCCGATGCCCTACCGCTGGCGATTCAGGATCACGGCAACCCGGTGCAGTTCCGCTCGATCTGGGTCCGCCCCTTCGAGCCGATCACACCCACGACGCTTCGGTAGCCCCAGACGCGCCGTCGTCAAGGCTCGCGACCGCCGCCGATCAAGGCCCCGGTCTCAATCCCATGAAGTCGGCGATTGCCGTGGTAGCAGGATCACCGGAAAGGCCGATGTCGGCGCTGATCTTCGCATGGGTCGTCTCCCGGCCGGCGTACACCGTGGCGGGCACACCCGCCTGACCGAGCACCGTCGCGAGCCGCTGCGCCTGCGAGGTCGTGTCGGGATGGCCGGCGACGTGCAGGATCAGGAAGGGCGGGGTGCCCTTGCCCGCCCGCACGTGCGTGACGGCCGAGAAGTCGACGTGCTCCCCGGTCTGCGGCACGACTCACCTGCCGCTCACCGCGTGGAACTCGTCTGGATGAAGGACGTCGGAACCACGTCGGAGAGCGTCGACTCCTGCGAGACGATGATCTCCTGCGGCACCGACTGGTAGACCACCGGATAGGGCTTCCGCCAGCCGGCGGCCAGCCAGCCGTCCTTGCGGGCATCGAGCTGCTCGATCGGTAGTGGGCCGGCCTTCTCGAGCTCGCCCGGGAGCTTCAGCGGCTCCACGTCGACGACCTCCTTGAAGACCTTGTTGAACCGCTTCTGCAGGATCCGTCGCAGGGAGGTCTGCTGGACGTTGAGCTTCTCGCCACCGCCCGGCACGAATCCCGGCGGGTAAATCTGCACGTCGCCCTCGCGCACCAGCCGCGTGCCCGGGTGGCCAGGCTCGATCCGGTAGGTGGCCCAGATGTTCATGCCGTCGAACTCCCGGTCGCCAGACGTGTAGTGGCTGCCGCGGACGGTGAGCCTCACTCGGCCGTCGTCCACGTCCATCTCCACCGGCCGACGCTTGGCAAACGTGATCGACCAGGGCTGCTGGTCGGCGTCGTTCTGGAGTTCGGCCGGCACGGCCACGTTGTTTTTCTTCATCTGCTCTTCGACGAACTTCTGCGTGATCGTGCGGCCGCCGAGCGTGATCTCGGCCGAGTTGTTGACCATCGATTCGTGCACGCGGGCCGAGAGCACGGCGTCGGGATCGACGGCCGGCGGGGCCGTGAAGGCCGCGATCTGGTCGGCGAGGGCCTTGCGGGCCGTCACCTGCAGCCGTGACTGCGTGGTGGAGAGATCGAGCATCTCGGGATACCAACCCCGCTCCAGGAGCGGCTTGCGGAACTTGGCCTGATAGTCACGGGACGCCTGCGCGATCGGCCCGGACGTCTGGCTCTCGAACTGCTCGCGGACCTTGTCGCGGGCCCGGCCCTCCGCGATCGCCTCGGCCTGCGGCCGCATCTCGGCGATCTTCTTGCTGGCGATCCTGCGGATCAGCCGCTGGCCGAACTTCTTGTTCACGCCGATCCCGGCGGTCCGCGTGTCGGTGGAGGCATGGGCGTCGACCGGCATCGCCATGATCCGCTGGTCGTCGATCAGCACCCGCTTGCGGGCGCCGACCTTCGTGGTGCCAAGCGTGCGGACGGTGACGGGGCCCTGCGAGCCCTTGGTGTCGGAGTGATTGGTGGCATCGAGCGCGAGGTCCACGGTGGCCCGGCCATGGGATGGGACGAAGTCGAGGAACACGAGGCCGGACGTGCGGCCCGTGCCGCGGACGCGGGTGCCGAGCACGACATCGTTGATCGGCGACACGTCGTTGACGGGGCGGTTCACGCCGCCGGCGAGCAGGCTCTCATCGACCTCGAGAAACAGGTTCGGCCGGCTCACGGCGTTGCGGATCCGCGCGACGGCCCCGGGCGCCTGGCCGGAGTCTTCGAGGCGGGCCAGCAGGGGGCCGACCGGATCGAGCGGCTCCGGCGTGCCGGTGGCGGCGCCGGTGGCCACGGCGGCGGCGAGTTTGTCGAGCCGCTGGTTGTAGACCTCGGCCGCCTGCGGGTTGGTGGCGGCGTCGGCCGCCTCGAGATAGGCCCCGACCGCCCGCCGGACCGCGGCGAACTGGGGCATCTCCAGGCCGTTCTCGCCGGAGTCGAGCCGGCCGAAGAGCTTCTTGAGAGTCGCCACGTCGGCATGACTGCCCGACGCCGCCTGCGCCTGGAGGGTGGGCCAATCGAGGTACTTCCGCCAGGCGGTCCCGCTGGCGCTGCGGCCGAGCAGGCGATCGAGCGGCCCGAGCGCCTCGCGGAGCTTCGAAGCGGCGACGGCGAGGCGGCCTTCGCTCACCGGCCGAAACGCCTCGCCGGCGCCGAGCGGCTGGGAGCCAAGGGCGGCGAGATCGGCGGCCTGCAAGCAGCACGAGGCCGAAACGAACAGGAGAGCGGCAGCGGCAAAGCGGAGCAACATGCGAAGGGTGTCCTGAAGGGCGAACGACGAAACGAGCCGCGAAAACCGGCCGTGCTTCCCGTCCTTGGGAGGCCGAAGTGTATCCCGGCCGCCCGACCGGCCTCCACACCAAACCCGAGCCCCATCCGAGGCCCGGAAAAACGCCGCTTTGGGGCCCGTCGGGCACGGTTGTTGCCGCTGCCGCCGGGGCGATGCTGCTGGTGTCGGTGGAGCCGCAGGGTGGCGACAGCCCGCTCTGACCTGCCCCCCTTAAACGTCACCACTTCTAGAGAGAGAATCTCTGGTGGTGCAAACCAAGGGAGGGCACGAGATGCCACGAGGGAAGAAGTGCACCGCGGAGCAGATCATTGGGAAGCTCCGCGAGG
>CAXNJC010000299.1:0-3270 GCA_964202525.1 Pirellulales bacterium | reverse complement strand
CGCCGAGAACGCCCGTGCCGTACGGCTCTACCAGCGGCTGGGTTTCCGCCGGATCCGAACCGTGTACAAAGTGGTGGACGAAGCCGCCGTCGGCGCCTGACCCGCACCTCGCGGGGGCGGCCGGGGGCGTGCCGGGAAGGCGACCGCTTGAAGCAGCAGCTCCACTCGACGACGCTCGACAACGGCATCGTGCTCCTCGGCGAGCACCTGCCGGATCTCGAATCGGTGGCCGTGTCGTTTCACGTGCCGGCGGGCTCGATTCACGACCCTCCGGGCAAGTGCGGCCTCGCCACGCTCGCCGGTGAGCTCTGCCTGCGAGGCGCGGGCTCGCGATCGAGCCGGCAGATCGTCGAGGATCTCGAGTCGGCCGGGGTGCAGTGGTCGCAGGGCGTGTCGACGACCCACACGAGTTTCTCGGGCGCGATGGTGGCCCGGCAACTGCCTGGCGCCCTACCGATCTACGCCGACCTGCTCCGTCGGCCCACGCTCCCGGAAGACGAGTTCACCGCCGCCCAGCAGATGGTGCTCCAGAATCTCGCCGGCCTCGAGGACGACCCTGCCCACCTGGCGTTCACGGCCCTGCGGCGGATCCATCAGCCCGCCCCGTGGCACCGCCCCACTGAGGGCATCTCCGCGGATGTGGAGACGATCGCCCCGGCCGACGTGCGGCGGTTCGTCGCGGAGCGGTTCCGGCCGCGCGGGATGATCGTGGCGGTGGCGGGCCGCATCGACTGGGACGACTTCATCGGTCGCGTCGCCGGCCTGCTCGGCGACTGGGAGCCCGGCGCGTCGGCCGACGTGCCCGCGGGCCCGCGCGGGCCGCGAATGGCGCACGTCCCGCACGATTCCCAGCAGACGCACGTGGCCCTGGCGTGGTCGGTGCCCCCCTACCGCGACGACGCGGCCCGCGAGGCCACCGCGGCCCTCACGATCCTGGGAGGCGGTCCGAGTTCGCGTCTGTTCACGGAGGTTCGCGAGCGCCGCGGCCTCTGCTACGGGGTCTCGGCCGGCTACCAAACCAGCCGCGACTTCGGCACGGCGGTCTGCCATGCGGGCACCTCCACCGAGCGGGCCCAGGAAACGCTCGACGTGATGCTCGCCGAGATCGACCGGCTGCCGGGCTCGATCACCGCCGATGAAGTCGAGCGGGTCAAAGCCCGCGTGAAGAGCGGGCTCGTGATGCAGCAGGAGTCGAGCGCCGCCCGGGCCGGGGCGATCGCCCGGCAGTGGTACCACCTCGGCCGGATGCGGACCCTGGCGGAGGAGCTCGAGCGGTACGACCGGTTGACGGCGGAGTCGATCGAGGCCTGGCTGCGATCGTCGCCGCCGCGTGACCTGTCGGTCGTCTCGCTGGGCCGGCAGCCCCTGGAGGTGCGGCATGCGTTTCCTGCATGAGCGTCTGCCCAACGGGCTCGACGTCGTCGCAGAGGTGGGCGACACGGCGCTCTCGACGAGCCTGGGCTTCTTCGTGGCGACCGGTGCCCGTGACGAATCCGAGACCGTCAAGGGCGTGAGCCACTTCCTGGAGCACATGGTCTTCAAGGGCACGCCGGCGATCTCGGGCGACGAGATCAACCGGCGGTTCGACGCCATGGGGGCCGGCACCAACGCGTTCACCAGCGAGGAAGACACCGTCTACTACGCATCGGTGCTTCCGGAGCGGCAGGCCGAGGCGGTCGAACTGTTGGCCGCGATGATGCGCCCCGCCCTCCGCACCGCAGACTTCGACACCGAGAAGCTCGTCATCCTGGAGGAGATCAGGATGTACGACGACCAGCCCCCCTTCGGCGCCGACGACCGCTGCCGTGCGGCGTTCTTCGGCGACCACCCGCTCGGCAGGAACGTACTCGGCACGATCGACTCGATCACCGCGCTCGGTGCCGATGCGATGCGCGACTACCACCGGCGGCGGTACGCGCCCGACACGATGGTGCTCGCCGCCAGCGGCGCGGTCGATTTTCCCGCGCTCGTGGAGTCGGCGCGACGGCTGTGCGGCGACTGGGCTCCCCAGGGCGCGGCGCCACGGCTGGGAGCACCCCCGCCCCGCGCGGCGGTGCGACAGGGCACGGAGCGGATCGTGCGGCCCGCGGCGACGCTCGACTACGCGGTCGCCATGGTCGCGGGCCCGGGCGAGCGACACGACGACCGGTACGCGGCGCGGCTGCTGGCGACGCTGCTCGGCGACTCGTCGGGCAGCCGCCTCTACTGGAGCCTCGTCGACACCGGCGAGGCGGAGCACGCCTCCCTGCAGCATCACGACTTCCTCGATGCCGGACTGTTCGTCACGCAGCTCTCCTGCGAGGCTGCCGACGTCGAGCCGCTGCTGGGCAGGATCACCGAGATCTACGGCGAGGCCCGGGGCAGCATCGCCACCGCCGAGTTCGAGCGGGCCCGCAACAAGCTCGCGAGCCGGGTCGTGCTGGGGGGCGAGAAGCCGCTGCGACGCCTCTTCGATCTGGGGCTCGAGTGGTGCCACTCCCGCACCTATCGGTCGATCGCGGAGACCCTCCGTCGCGTCGAGTCGCTGGAGCGGGGCGACATCGACCGCGTCTTGCACGACTGGCCGCTCGACGGACCGGCTGCCACGGTCATCGCGGGGCAGGCCTGACCGAAACGCTTCCGTGCCCTCGGTTCCCACGGCATAATCTCGTCTCCCGACTCGCCCCCGAGGTGCCGGCATGGTCCCCCTGCTCGCCAACGCCAACCGCTGGATGATCGCCCTCCCGCCAATCTGGCTGGTCGGGGCGGGCGCCGCCCTCGCCCTCGCGGCGACCCTGCTCGCCTACGCGGTCCTGCGGCAGGTCGCTCCGCGGCTCGCCGCCGAAGCGCGGGTGAGCCTCGGCGACGGATTCCTGGGGCCGCTCGCCTGGCTCCTGATGGTCGCCTCGGCGCTGGCCCTGGCCCTCACGCCCCTCGTGCCGCTCGACCAGATCGCGCGGTCGCTGGGTCGCATGGCCTCGACCGAGGAGTTCCGCACCACCGTCTCCGTGCCGGCGGGAGCGAGCCTCCAGGAGGTGATGCTCGGCTTTCGGCCCCAGGAACTCGCCTCGATGTGGATGGAGAGTGACGGTCGCCTGCTGATTCGCACGCAGCAGGCGGTGGAGGGCTTCGCGCTGGCCAAGGATGCCGATGTCCCGCTCGAGGCGGGCCGCCGCTGGTCGTGGATCAAGTCGGAGGGTGCGACCAACCCCTTCCTCGGGCTCCGGGCCGCGATGGGAGCTACCAACGAGGGCACGGTCCCGGTGACACTCTCGGTGGGCTGGCAGCTCG
>CAXNJC010000298.1:0-3271 GCA_964202525.1 Pirellulales bacterium | reverse complement strand
CACCGAGTGTGGGCCCGGGAACTCCTCGAGGAGACCGGCATCGACACGGGCCTGCGGACGTGTGGGGGGCTGCACGTCTGCGGCGAGGCGACTGGCCGCGAGCGGCTGCTGGCGGCTGCGGCGTCGTGGCGGGGCCGGGGAGCCGCCTGCGAGTGGCTGGCCGCCCGCGACCTGGCGGAGCGAGAGCCGGCCCTGGCCGGAGCGGTGGGCCGCGGCGCGGTCACGGGGGGCTACTGCCTGCCCGAGGAGATGCAGATCCGTCCGCCGCGGCATCTTGAGGCTCTCGAGCGGTCGTGTCGTGACCGCGGGGTGGACGTCGTCCACGACGCTGTCGTGCGGGGCATCGGCGTGCAAGCAGGCCGCGTGACGGACGCGGCAGCCGCGATCGACGGCCGCGAGGAGACCGTTCGCGCCGGGGCATGGGTGCTCGCGGCCGGCGCGTGGACGCAGGGGCTCGGGGCCGCGGTGGGACTGACGGTCGAGACGCGTCCGATCCGCGGCCAGATCGTGCAGCTGCGGCTGCCGGTGCCGCGGCTGGCGCGGGTCGTCAATCGCGGACTCGACGACCTCGTGCCCCGGGAAGACGGCACGCTGCTGGCGGGATCCACGCTCGAGGACGCGGGCTTCGACGCGACCACCGACGACCAGGCCATCGCGAGGCTCCTGGCGGTGACCCGCGACCTGCTCGGCGATCTCGGCGATGCGACGGTCGAACGGTCGTGGGCCGGCCTGCGGCCCGGCACCGCCGACGGGCTGCCCACGATCGGTCGGGTGCCTGCGATCGCCAACGCCTTCGTGGCGGCCGGGCACTTCCGGGCGGGGCTGCACCAGTCGACCGGCACGGCGGTGCTCGTGGCCGATCTGGTCACGGGCGTTCCGCCTGCGATGGATGTGGCGGCGTTCGCGGCCGATCGTCCACCGCGGCCGCCGACGCCCGACTCGGTGCCGGCGATGCTGGCTCGCGCCCGCGCCGAGGCCTGAGCTCAGGCCGCCAGCGGCGAGAGCCGACGGTGGATCTCCTCCACGTCGCCTGCGGCCACCCGCGAGTCGGCCCGCGTGCCGGCCACGATGTCGGCCAGCGCGACGAGGCGACCGATGGCGGCCGGGATGCCGGCGGCGATCTCGTGGATGACGTCCACGGCCTCGTCGTCGAACGTCGCCGCGCGGGCCAGCGAGGCGACGATCGTGCGCGACTCGTCGTGGCTGCACGGCCGCAGCGTGGCCCGCAGCGTGACCGCGCACTCCAGCCGGCTGTCGCGGGCGAGGAGCGTGAGCAGCCGGCCCTGTCCCGCGAGCACCACCGCAGCGGCCGGACGACGGCCGCGGCATCGGTCGACCAGTCTGGCGAGGGTGTCGGGGCCGGCCAGGTGCGCGTCGTCGGCCACCACCACGTCGGGCAGGCGCTGCCGATCGTCGGCGATCGCGGCCTCCCAGCCGCGGATGTCATGCTGCTCGATGCTTCGGCCCTCGTCGGTGACGTGTCGCGCGAGCCGGGCGAGCACCAACGAAGTGCCGACGCCCCGTGGGCCGCAGAGGACGGCCACGCCCCCGGGCAGATGGCACGCGCAGGCCACCTTGGCCAGAGCAGCCTGCTGGGTGGGAGTCAGCGACGACTCAGCCGCGGCGCTCATGCGGCGTCTCCGGGCGGCTCGGCCGAGCGGGCCGCAAACGAGATCACCTCGCCGAGCGGCTCGACGCCGATCGCCGCCAGAGCCACCGACCACCCCGGCGGCGCGGGACGATCCTCCCGCCGCACGAGAATGACGGCGTCGCAGCCCACGGAGGCCAGCAGCAGCCTCCGCCTCTGGATGCGGCCCGGCGGAAACCAGACGCCGGCGTCGATCACGACGATGCGCCGGTCGTGCGTGGGGACGTCGGGGCCAGTGTCGTCGATGCTGCCGCAGCGGGCGTCGTGGCCGCGGGTGCTCAGCACGCGCACGAGCCCGGCGGCGAGCGTCGTGCAGCCGGCTCCGCGCTCGCAGGCGGTGATCGCGATCACGCGTCGGCCACGACGCCGCGCCTGCTCGACCTCGTCGGCCACCGCGCACCAGTCGCCCCAGGCGGTCGCGAGCAGCCGTTCGAGCACGTCGTTCGTCGGGCCGCCGGCGGGCGGTCCGGCCGGGGCCCGGGGTGATGCGGCAGGAGCCGCGTCGGGGTCGGCAGTCGCCGCGGCCAGGGGAGGCGTCACCCGGCCGGACGCCCAGTGGTCGAGAAAGGCCTGGTCGAGCGCGTCGAGCATCATCGGGCCACCGTTTCGGAGGCCGCCTCGAAGGCCTGGATGCGGGCGATCCGCTCCTGCCTCGCTCGCGCGAGTCGCCGGCCGTCGTTCCACGAGGCGAGCATCCACACCGCCAACGCGAGCACTGCCAGCAGGCTCACCGACACTCCGGGAAACCTCGGCCGGGAGGCGCAGGCCTCGAGCCGCCGTGGGGTCGTCCGAGGCCGTGGAGGCGTCTGCGTGGGCGGATCCGGCGAAGGCGATGCCTCGACGGTTGGCGACTCGAGCGCTGGAATGCGAGCAATGACCTTCACGACGAACCCTCCCGTGAGGATCGTCGTCGCTTCCGATGGTCCTTGAGGCCTCGGGCGGCCCGCAAGGGCTCCCGCCCCAACCGGCACCGGCTGCCGCGGCGAAACGCGCCATAGAGCCGTCACAGTATGCCCGACCCGTCGGCTCGCCTATGATCACGACACCGGCAAACCCGACAGCAGTCGTGTGGTTTTCACCCGTTTTCCCCGACCAAGCCCGGATTCTCGATGCCTCCCACAAGCTCTTCCAGCCGCTCCGACCTGCTCCGCTCCATCCTCGACAGCCGGATCGCGATCCTCGACGGTGCCATGGGCACGATGGTCCACCAGCTCGCGCTCGACGAGGGGGGCTTCCGGGGCGAGCGGTTCGCCGACCACCACCGGGATCTCAAGAACTGCATCGATGTGCTCACGCTCACGCAGGGGGATGCGATCCGCGGCATCCATGCGGCGTACCTGGAGGCCGGGTCCGACATCGTCGAGACCAACACGTTCGGCGCCACGAGCGTGGCGCTCGCCGACTTCGGCCTGCAGGGACACACCCGGGAGATGAATCTCGTCGCCGCCCGGCTGGCTCGCGAGGCGGCCGATGCGGCCACGGCGAAGACCCCCGACAAGCCGCGGTTCGTGGCCGGCTCGATCGGTCCCACCAACAAGCAGCTCTCAATCGCCGGCAACGTGGCCGACCCGGGCCATCGCGACGTCACCTACGACGAGATGGTGGCGGCCTACCGGGAGCAGA
>CAXNJC010000297.1:0-3281 GCA_964202525.1 Pirellulales bacterium | reverse complement strand
GGCGACGGGGCATGGGCGGCCCCGAGCCTCGCGAAGTGCAGCCCGCATCGCTTACGCGATTGCGGCTTCCTGGCGCCCCGAGCCTCGCGAAGTGCAGCCCGCATCGCTTACGCGATTGCGGCTTCCTGAGGTCTCGCATCACCCCGATGCCTCGCCGCCGCGGAGAGCCTGCACACGGGCTGCGAGCAGCCGGCTCTTCGGTTCCGCGTCGATGCGCGGATCAGACGCGAGCGCCGCGAGCAGCCGGTCGAGCCGCTCGGCAGCGGGATGCTCCAGGTTGAGGATCACCTGCTTCGCGCCGCCGACCGTGCACGGCCCGCCGGGCAGGTCGCCGAGCACTTCTTCGCGGACTCGATAGCCGAGATCGGCGGCGAGCTGTCGGGCCTCCGCCAAGAGACCAAGCGTGTCGGGCACGGGGCGTCACCTTCCCCAACCCGGCGGCAGCCCACGCTGGGCCCGTCGCTCATCGATCGCACGACGATGCTCCACCCACTGGGCCCGCTGCTCGGGCGTGGTGCGGTCGATGATCGACTTGATCCTCCGGTTGCGATCGTCCTCGTTGCCGCTCCGCCGAGGCGGGCCGGCGCCGCCCGTCCCACCTCCCGAAGCCGGCGCCGACGAGCCGGAGGTGGTTCCGCCGCCGCCAAAGGCGCCTGCCACCGACCGCACGGCCTCGAAGGCCTTGCTCATGGCCTCCTCCTGGTCGATCTGCTTGTCGAGGATCGCCTGCCGCTGCGCCGGCGGCGCCTGGTAGTACTCGTCGATTCGCGCCCGCATCGCCGACTGAAACATCCCCGCCCCGCGCCGCTCCACTTGCTCGCGGAGATGCGGCGGCAGCGCCTCGACTTTGGCCCGGATGGTGTTCATGCTCGTGACCGCCGCCATCGCCGCCGTGACCGTGCTCGGCCCGCCGTTGGCCGAGAACTGCTTCTGGGCTTCCTCCTGCAGCTGCTGGATCTCGACCACCCGGGGATCGGTCCCGAACGACAGCCAGCCGAGCCACCAGGCGAGGATCGCGGCGAGGAGCAAGAGCATCGCGGCCCCGATCGCCCACACGACCGGCCCGGCCCCCGAGCCGTCGGCCGGGGATCGCGACGCTGAGGATCTGACGGCGGGTCTGCTCATGGTCGATCTCGCGGGGGCGGTTGTCGTGCGGCCCGCGGCCGGACGCTGGATCAGAAGTTATCGACGTGGCCGTCGAAGTAAAGAAAGTTCCGCGACCCCTCGGGAGGCTGCCAGTTCGGGTCGTCGGTGCGGTTCATGTCGCTCTCGTCGGCCGGAAAGACCCCCGCGAATCCGGTCATGTGGAACGGCGCGAACTCGTACAGCACCCAGAGCTTGGACGACGCCGCCACGGTGCCCCGGTAGGTGAGGGCCTCCTCGCGGGTCTTGCCGGTCGACTGGTCGGACGAGAGCAGTCGGCGGATGGGATACTCGTAGCTCGTGCCCTCGTAGGGCGTGTTCGCGTATTCGGCAGGCCGCTGGGCGGCCGGAATCTCGGCGAGCCGGGCCTGGACCTTCTGGGCGTAGGCGGAGCCGGGCTCGCGTTCGAAATAGATGGTGTCGGAGGGGCAGCGGAACGCAGCCCGCGAGTTCTCCATGAAGGCCCCCAGGGCCGACACGATGCTCGGCCGGATGGGTTCCGTCGGCCAGCGAAGCAGGATCTCGGAACTCGGCAGCCCCGCCGCCACCGGGAATCGGCCCCGTGACTTCCGGTCGAGGTACATCTGCATCGCCAGGCCTACCTGCTTGAGGTTCGCCTTGCACGTGATTCGGCGGGCCGCCTCCCGCGACGACTGCACGGCGGGCAGCAGCATCCCGATGATCAGCGCGATGATCGAGATCACGACCAGCAGTTCGACAAGCGTGAAGCCGCCGCGGGCGGCAACCGGGGGGGTCGTGCGGTTCATGATGGATCGACACCTCCGCGAACAGGCCGGACCACGACCATCGTGGCGGAATCGGACCATGGAACCTTGAACGGTCGAGTGACGGGAAGGGCGCACGTCCCCGATTGTACAGCCGCCGGCAGACGAGCGACGATACCCCCGAACGAGGCGTAACTCCCTGCGTGGCAGCACGTTGGGGCGCGAGGACAAGGAAACAGGCACGGTCGCCCAGGGATTGCCGCTCAGGCAGACCCTGCGGCCCCGGGAAGGCGTCGGCTCGACACTGCATGACCAGCGACCAGCACGGCAGCGAGGAGCGGAGCGACGGCCAGGCGGGGGAGCCCTCCTGTCGAAGCCTCATCGTCGTCGCCCGACCGCCGGCCCCCGTGCCGGTGGCGGCGGACGAGGCCGCGCGGCTGCGGCGGGAGCTCGCGGAGGCAGCCGCCCGCCACGCTGCGGAGGTGACCGAGATGCGGCGGCAGCTGCTCGATGCCCGCAAGCAGGCGAGCCTCGGCGAACTGCTCGGCACGACGACGCACGAATTCAACAACGCCCTGACCACGATCCTCAACTACGCCCGCATGGGGCTTCGGCACCGCGATCAGGCCACCCGCGACAAGGCGCTCGAGCGAATCCTCTCCGCCGGCACGCGGGCGGCCAAGATCACGGCCAGCGTGCTCTCGATGTCCCGGAGCCGGTCGACGCGGTTCGAGCCGCTCGATCTGACGCTCCTCGTCGAGGACGTGCTCGTGCTGCTCGAGCGGGAAATGATGAAGTACCGAGTGCAGGTGGAGCGGGAGTTCGCGCCCGTGCCGCGGGTCTCCGCCAACCCCGGCCAGCTCCAGCAGGTCCTGCTCAACCTGCTGGTCAACGCCCGGCAGGCCATGCCCCACGGCGGCCGCCTGATCCTGCGGCTGTCGCACGACGAGCCCGCGGGGCTCGTGGACGTGATGGTCCGCGACACCGGCTGCGGCATGCCGCCGGACGTGATGCGGCGGATCTTCGAGCCCCACTTCACGACGAAGTCGGGCCCCGACGAGACCGGCAAGGGGGGCAGCGGCATGGGTCTCGCCTCGTGCCGCGAGATCGTCGAGTCCCACCGTGGCCGCATCCGCGTGGAGAGTGCTCCGGGCCGGGGAACGGCGATGACGATCCGGCTCCCGGTGCTCGACGCCGCCGCCGATCTCCGGCGGCGCTCGGCCTGACTCCACGCTCGCGCCGCCGGTCCCAGCCGCGGTATGATGCCCCGCGGAGTGGCCTTTCCCATGACGTTCACGCGGCCCCACACGGCGCATCGCAGACCCCGGCTGACAGCGGCCTCGATCGTGATCGGCGGCATGCTGGCGGCAGGAGTCTCCCTCGCCGCGGAGCCTGACGGCCCCACGACGACCA
>CAXNJC010000296.1:0-3287 GCA_964202525.1 Pirellulales bacterium | reverse complement strand
ATGGGCAACGAGGTGCTCGCGGGCCGGCCCCTCGCCGACGTCGCCCGGGAGCGGTCGGAGGGACCGACGGCGGCCTCCGGCGGCGGCTTCGACTGGACCGGGAAGGGGAGCCTGACGTCGGCCCGGCTCGACGAGGCGATCTTCGCCCTGCCCGTCGGCCAGCTCAGCACGATCATCGAAGACGGCGAGCAGCTGCACATCGTCCGCGTGACGGAGCGGAAGGAATCGGGCCGCACTCCCTTCACCGAAGCCCAGGTCGGGATCCGCGAGACGCTCCTCGCCGAACGGCGACAGCAGGCGACCGACGACTACCTCGCCAAGTTGCGGCAGCGGACCCCCGTGTGGACGGTGTTCGACGACCGCGGCGCATCGCCGCTCGACCCGCAGTTCACCGCCGGGCGACCGGCGTCGGCGACGACGCGCTGAGCGGCCGCCGCACGGGCCGGCGGCGCGAGGGCGACTGATTGCCCGAGAGCACCGCGAGGACTAGACTTCGCGGGCTGTCTGCGGCCCTGCGGCGCGGACAATTCCAGACGCGCCGGAGACCGCCGAATGACCGCGACCGCCCGTCCCTCGACCCCCCCGGCGGCTCCTCCCTGGCCCGGCACGAAGGCCGACGGGACCGCGGCCCTGGAGTTCGCCGGTGGCCGCTGCGAACTGCCGGTGATCGTGGGCACCGAGGGGGAGCGGGCGATCGACATCGCCAAGCTCCGCTCGCAGACGGGCCTGATCACGCTCGACGAGGGCTACGTCAACACCGGCTCGACGACGAGCGCGATCACGTTTCTCGACGGCGAGATGGGGATCCTCCGCTACCGCGGCTATCCCATCGAGGTGCTCGCCGAGAGGTGCGACTTCGTCGAGGTGGCCTACCTCCTGATCTTCGGGGAGCTGCCAACGACCGACCAGCTCGACGCCTTCCGCACCTCGCTCTCGCATCACACGATGATCCACGAGGACATGCGGAGCTTCTACGGCGGCTTCCCTCGCGACGCCCATCCCATGGCGATCGTGGGCAGCGTGGTGGGGGCCCTGTCGACCTTCTACCAGGACTCGCTCGACGTCCGCGACCCGCGGCAGGTGGAGGTGAGCGTGCACCGGCTGCTCGCCAAGCTGCCGACAATCGCCGCCTACAGCCACAAGAAGTCGTGCGGCCAGCCGCTGATGTATCCGCGGAACGACCTCTCCTACTGCGAGAACTTCCTGCACATGATGTTCGCGGTCCCGTGCGAGGACTACCACATCGACCCCGACTTTGCCGACGCCCTCGACATGCTGCTGATCGTGCACGCCGACCACGAGCAGAACTGCTCGACGTCGACGGTGCGGATGGTGGGCTCGAGCGACGCCAACCTGTTCGCCAGCATCTCGGCCGGCATCTCGGCGCTCTGGGGCCCACTCCACGGCGGGGCCAACCAGGCGTGCGTGGAGATGCTCGACCGGATCGTGGCCGACGGCGGCAACGTGAAGAAGTACGTCGATCTCGCGAAGAAGAAAGATTCGGGCTTCCGGCTGATGGGCTTCGGGCATCGCGTCTACAAGAACTACGACCCGCGGGCGAAACTCATCAAGGCGACCTGCGACAAGCTGCTCGCCAAGATCTCCCGGCACGACCCGCTGTTCGACATCGCCCAGCAGCTCGAGGAAGTGGCCCTCGCCGACGAATACTTCATCGAGCGGAAGCTCTATCCGAACGTCGACTTCTACTCTGGCGTGATCTACCGGGCCATGGGCATCCCCGTGCAGATGTTCACGGTGCTGTTCGCGATGGGACGGCTGCCCGGCTGGATCGCGCACTGGATGGAGATGCACCGCTCGCCGACGAAGAAGATCTGCCGCCCGCGGCAGGTCTACTCGGGCGAAACGCTCCGCGAGTTCGTGCCGATCGACCGCCGTTGATGCCTGCCTGATGGCTGATCGGGATGCCCGGAGTCGATCCCGAGGCGAGGGGCTGACCGTGCCCCGTCGCCGGACGTTCGCCTCGGCCATCGTGGCCTCGGCTCTCTCGGATGCCGTCGGCGCTTCGCCATCCTGGCTGCGCTTGACGTCATACGCCAGCTCTCGGGGCACGGTCAGCCCCTCGCTGAGTTCATGCCTGTGACACTCGGCGACTGGGAAGAGCCCCTCAGGTCGACCGCTTGCCGCGGAAGAAGTCGGTGAGGATCCGGCCGCACTCGTCGGCCAGCACGCCGCCCAGGTGCTCGACGCGATGGTTGAGCCGCGCGTCGTCGAACAGCCGGTAGAGCGTGGTCACCGCGCCCGCCTTCGGGTCGGCGGCCCCCCACACCACTGCGGGAACCCGGGCCTGGAGGATGGCGCCGGCGCACATCGGGCACGGCTCGAGCGTTACGTAGAGCACGCAGCCCTCCAGCCGCCACGAGCCGAGGGCGGCAGCCGCCTGCGTGAGGGCAATCATCTCCGCATGGGCCGTCGGATCGTTGAGCTGCTCCCGCTGGTTGTGGCCCGAGGCGATCACGCGGCCTCCCGCCACCACGATCGCCCCCACCGGCACCTCGTCTTCAGCCGCGGCCGCCCGGGCCTCGTCGAGGGCCAACCGCATCCAGCGTTCATGAGGCCGGCCTCCGGGCAGGAGGTCGGGGCCGCTGCCGTCGAGTTCGTCAAGGTCGTCCATGGAGCCGCACTGTACCATCGGGTACGCTCTGGTCTCCGACGCCGCTCCACCCTATCGCTCTTCCGAGGAATCACGCATCCCATGGATCCGACCCTGCTCGCCCTCCGTTGGGCCCACGTGCTCGCCGCCTGTGTGGCCGTGGGCGGTCTCGTATTCGCAAGGTTCGGCCTGCTTCCGGCACTGCAGAACCTCGACGAAGCGACCCGCGACGGCATCCACGACCGGATCCGCCGCGCCTGGATGCCGTGGGTGATGGGGGCGATCACGCTCCTGCTCGCGAGCGGCCTGGCGAACTTCCTGTTGTTCAATGCCCGCGTCCGCGAGGAGGACTGGGCCGGCGGCGAGTGGATGCGGCAGACCAGCTACCACGCGCTGTTCGGTGCGAAGTTTCTCCTGGCGATGGTCGTGTTCTACTTCGCCAGCGGGCTGGTGGGCCGGGGTCGGGGCACCCAGTGGATCCGGAACGACCGCGCGACGTGGCTCACGGTCACGATCGGCCTCGCCATGGCGGTGGTGATGATCAGCGGCTGGATGCGGCAACTCCACGTGGGCCCCAATCCGTCATTCACATCGGGGGTGTCGGCCGACCGGCCCGCTGCCTCCGACCAGGATCAGCGATCGACGCTCAAAATCGGGGAGGGTTCCAATGGACAAG
>CAXNJC010000295.1:0-3287 GCA_964202525.1 Pirellulales bacterium | reverse complement strand
TCGCGGCAGGCGTCCGGCCTCCTCGACCGCGCGTTCGAGCAGCTCGCCGCGGCCTTGGCCGGCGGCGACCTGACGACCGCGACGGCCATGGCCGAGCGGCTGCGGGCAGCGTCGCGCGTGGGCGTGCGGGTCACCGAGCCGTGGCGGGTCGTGGTGGTGGGGGAGGTGAACGCCGGCAAGAGCAGCCTCGTCAACGCGCTCCTCGGGCATGGCCGCAGCATCGTGTCGCCCCTGCCGGGCACCACTCGCGACGTGCTGATCGCGCCCGCGGTGCTCGCGGGCTGGGCCGTGGAGCTCGTCGACACGGCGGGCACCCGCGGCGATCGCGCGGCGGACTCCGCCACCGAGCGAGAGGGCATCGCCCGCGGTGCCGAGGCCGCGCGGCGGGCCGACCTCGTGGTGCGGGTGCTGCCGCCCGGCGCCGTTCCGACAGCGGCCGCGCGGCCTGACGTGCCCGAACTGGTGGTACGCTCGAAGGCCGACCTCGCCGCGGCATCGCATTCCGCTGAGACACTCGCCACCTCGGCGGCGACGGGGCTGGGCATCGAGGCGCTCGCCGACGCGATCGTGGCGCGGCTCGTGCCCGAGGAGACGGCCGATCCCGAGCTACTCGCCGGGCCGGTGCCCTTCACACCGCGGCAGATCGAGATCCTCGAGCAGGTCGCTGCCGCCGCGTGCACGGTTCCGAGAGATCCGTAATCGCGGAAGCGATGCGGGCGGCGCCAGGCGGGGTGCGGCCGGACCGTGTGCACATTCAGGAAGCCGCAATCGCGTAAGCGATGCGGGCGGCGCCACGCGGGAGCAGGAGCGCTGCCGCGGTGACGCTTCCCGGATCACTCCTCGGCGTCGTCTGACCCGTCGGCGGGCTTGTCGCCCGACGTCTCGCCGGATGTGTCGCCTGGCTTCCCGCCGGATTTGTCGCCCGTGCCGCGGCCGCGGACGTAGAGCCGGATCGGCACCTCGCGAAACGGCAGTTCCTTGCGGAACGCGTTGAGCAGGTAGCGGCGGTAGGGATCCGACACGCTCCGCGCGGCGCTCGCCGAGATCACGACGGTCGGCGGCCCCACCTCGATCTGCGTGGCGAAGTAGAGCCGCACCGGTCGGCCCCGGGAGTCGGCCGGCGGCTGATTGGCCTCGACCGCCTGCCGCAGCACCGTGTTGAGGCGGGCGGTGGCGACCCGCTGGTGGCTCTGCCGGTAGAGCCGCTGGGCGGTGTCGATCACTGCCTTCACGTTGCGGCCCTCGGTGGCCGTGACGAAGGCCACGGGCGCCCAGGGCATGGTGCGGAAGGTGTCCCGCAGGTACTGCGTCCACTCCCGCTTCTTGACGTCGGCGGCGTAGAGATCCCACTTGTTGACGACGAACACCACCGGCTTGGCCTCCTCGGTGATCGTCTCGGCGAGCTGCTTGTCGACCTTGCCGATCGGCTCCGTGGCGTCGAAAAAGAGGAGCACCACGTCGGCGCGGCGGATGCTCCGCTGGGCGCGGTGCGTGGAGTAGAAGTCGATGTCGCTCGTGCGGCTCTTGGCCCGCCGCAGGCCCGGCGTGTCGATCGCGAGAAACGACCGGCCATCGACCTCGAAGCGGACGTCGATGCTGTCGCGGGTGGTGCCGGCCACGGGGCTGGTGATCACCCGCTCCTCGCGGGCCAGCGCGTTGACGAACGTGCTCTTGCCCACGTTGCGGCGGCCGACCATCGCGAGCTTCATCTCGGGCAACTCGGCCGACTCGGGCTCGTCGTCGGTGGCCGGCGGGAGCCGCTCCACGATCGCGTCGATGAGCGGGCCACGGTTGCGATGCTCCCGGGCGCTCACCACGAGCGGCGCCCCGAATCCCAGCGCGGCAAACTCGTGGGCCTGCGGATCGAGGTGCGGGGCGTCGGCCTTGTTGACGATCAGCAGCACCGGGCAGCCGGTTCGCCGCACGCGGCGGGCCACCTCCTGATCGGCGGGCAACAGGCCGCTGCGGACGTCCACCACGAACAGCACCACGGCCGCCCCGGCCAGGCCCGACTCGATCTGACGGTCGATCTGCGCCGTGAGGCCGTCCGGATCGTCGAAGCCCATCCCGCCGGTGTCGACCAGCTCGATCACCCGGCCGTCGAGCTCGACCCGCTGCACGAGCCGGTCGCGGGTGACGCCCGCGGTGGGGTCTTCGATGGCAATCCGCTTCTCGACGATCCAGTTGAACAGGCTCGACTTGCCCACGTTGGGGCGACCGACGATCACGACCTGTGGGATCATGGCTCTCCCCCTCGCACGTCCGAAAGGCTGGGTTGGCCGCCGAGCTGGCGCCGCGGCGTGGAGTGGACGAGATACCGGTGGCTGATCGCGTCGGCGAACTCCCGGGCGAGCGTCTCCAGCCGCCCGAGCAGCCCGGCGAGCTCCCGGCGGCCGCCGAGGTCGTCGACCGCGGCGAGCCGCTCGGCGTCGGCGAGCCGCAGCTGGGCCAGGGCCGACATCACCGCCCGGCGCTCGCCCGACGGCACCGGGGTGGCGGCGTCGTCGGGCAGGGCGGCCACGTGGTCGGCGAGGGCGGCGAACTGGAAGCCG
Source organism: Pirellulales bacterium (assembly GCA_964202525.1). Classification (GTDB taxonomy): domain Bacteria; phylum Planctomycetota; class Planctomycetia; order Pirellulales; family UBA1268; genus QWPN01. The sequence continues at coordinate 735 of CAXNJC010000295.1, read as the reverse complement.
ACGCTCCGCGGGTTGGTCTCGTCGATCACGAGCAGGTCGATCAGGGGAGCGGGCTCCGACACGCCGGGGTAGCGGTTGCGGTAGGTCATGGAGCTGTCGGCGATCTCGAGCAGCATCTCCTCGAGGGGCACGGCATCGCCGCCCGGCTCGTCGGCGAAGAGCCGCGGCCGCGGGGCCGCGAGCGACGAGCCGATCAGCCGGATGGCGAAGGCCGCCCGCTCCACCCGGCGGCCCATGTCGAGGAACCGCCAGCCGGGCCCACGGGTCATGTTCTCCATGCCGAGTCCGGCGAAGGCGGAGAGATCGAAGATCAAGGCGTCGAGGTGCGGCTGCACGTCGGCCACGTGGCCAGGCGGGAAGGCCGTGGTCGGCTCCCGCGACACGGCGTCGCGGCGGACGCGGGCGAGCACCTTCCACGAATCGATCGAGATCCGGTCGCGAACCACCGAGGCCGTGCCCCAGAGGCGGTCGATCTCCTGGCGGACACTGCCGGCGCGGGCCGGATCGTGCACCAGCGATTGGATCATGTCGTGCAGGCCGCCGCCGACCTGCGCCGCTGCCGGCGAGCCGGTGATGGCCTCCAGCAGCCGCGTTGCGTCGGCCCCGCACACGTGATCCGACTCCGACGCCAGCCGCGCCGCGACGGTGCGAAGCAGGCGGGCGGCGTTCTCCGCCCGCTCGGCGTGCCGGCCGAGCCAGTGGAGGTGGTCGGCCACGCGGCTGGGCAGGTCGTAG
>CAXNJC010000294.1:0-3291 GCA_964202525.1 Pirellulales bacterium | reverse complement strand
CGCCGAGGTCATACACACCCTCGCCGAGCTTGATGTCGGTGCCGCGGCCCGCCATGTTCGTCGACACCGTGATCTGGCCGCGCTGGCCGGCCTGCGACACGATCTCGGCCTCGCGCTCGATATGGCGCGCGTTGAGCACGGTGTGGGGGAGGCCCGCGTCGGCCAGCATTCGGGAGAGCGTCTCCGACTTGTCGATCGACCTGGTGCCGATGAGCACCGGGCGGCCGATGGCGTGCATCTCGGCCACCTCGGCGACGATCCGCGCGAACTTGTCGGCCTGGTCGGCGCAGACGGCGGCCGGGAGCCGCTGGCGGATCGCCGGCCGGTTCGTGGGCACGACGGCCACCGCCACGTCGTAGGTTCGCGACAGCTCGCCGGCGCTCGTCGCGATGGTGCCCGTCATCCCCGCGAGATGCGGCCAGCGGGCGAAGAGATCCTGGATCGTGATCCGCGCCGCGTGGCCGGAGGGCACCGTGACCTCGATCTCCTCCTGGGCCTCGACCGCCTGGTGCAGGCCGTCTTTCCAGGTCCGGCCCTCGGCGGCGCGGCCGGTGAACTCGTCGATGATCACGATCTTGCCGTCGCGGACCACGTACTGCCGGTCGCGGCTGAAAAACCGGCGGGCCCGGAGGCCGCGTTCCACAGCGTCGTAGATGTCGAGGAGGCTGGTCGACTCGAGCTCCGGGGGCCGGGGAAAGGCCCGCACGCGGCCGCGGCCGCGGCCGAGCAGTTCGCAGGTCTGCTTCTGCACGTCCTGCTCGAAGTCGTCGCCCGGCTCGAGCGTGGTCGCCACCTTTGCAGCGAAGCGAAACAGCGCCTGCTCGGCCGCCTGCGCCTCGCCGGGGGGCGAGGCGATGATCAGTGGCGTGCGGGCCTCGTCGATCAGGACGTTGTCGGCCTCGTCCACGAGCGCGAACCAGAACGGCCGCTGCAGGAGCTTCGCCGAGCCCGCGGCCGAACCGCCGGTGAGTTGGGCCCCGAGGTCGCCGCTCCCCTCGTCGAGTTGCCGCTTGATGAGCCGGTCCTTGAGGAAGTCGAAGCCGAACTCCTTGGCCGTGCCGTAGGTCACGTCGCAGGCATAGGCCTTGCGCCGCTCGTCGAAATCCATCTGCGACTCGACGATGCCCACCTTCAGGCCCAAGGCCTCGTAGATCGGCGTCATCCACTCGGCGTCGCGGCGGGCGAGGTAGTCGTTGACGGTGGCCAGGTGGGCGCCCTTGCCCGCGAGCGCGTAGAGCACCAGCGGGAGTGTGGCGACGAGCGTCTTGCCTTCGCCCGTCTGCATCTCCGCGATCGCGCCCTTGACGAGTGCGGAGCCGGCGAGCAGCTGGACGTCGTAGTGCCGCATGGAGAGCCGCCGACGGCCGGCCTCACGGGTGGCCGCGAACGACTCCACGAGCAGCGACTCGAGCGGTTCGCCTGCCTTCGCTCGGTAGGAGAGTGATCGCCCGAGACGCTTCAGGGCGACGTCGTCGAGCGCCTCCATCTGCGGAGCGAGCGCGTCGATCTCCCGCACCTGCCGCCACGTGGCGGCCGTGATGGCGGGAGGTCGACCGGGGGCGAATCCACCGAGCCAGCGAAGCATGGACGCAGCACCACGAGGGAGCCTCCATCCTACCCCGGAGCGCTGTGCCCGCGACGGGCGTAAGCCCGCGGGGTAAGGGCTGGCCGTACCGCTCACGCGGTTATGCTTCCCGGACCGCCGCCCGGATGGCGGCGTGCGCCCGTCCGAGGCACACCTCGCGCTGTGCCCGCGACGGGCGTAAGCCCGCGGGGCCATGGATGGCCCGCGGGCGCGACATCTAGTACCGCGGCACCGCGGTCGTGGGCGTGGCCCGGGCCGGCGGCAGCGATTGGGCCGGCACGGTGAAGGGATTCCACGACGACGACGCGGTCGGCTGCGCGGTCGGCATCTGGGCGGTGACCTGCTGCTGAGCCTGCGGCAGGGCCTGCTGCATCTGTTGGCCGTACTGGTTGATCGCCCCCTGGGCCTGGGTGTTGGCCTGCTGCATCTGCTGGTTGGCGTACTGCTGCGCCTGGTTGGCGTACTGCTGCGCCTGCCCCTGCATCTGGTTGGCGTACTGCTGGGCCTGACCCTGCATCTGGTTGGCGTACTGCTGCGCCTGGGCCGTCATGCTCTGCTGCGTCTGGCCGGCCTGAGCCTGGAGCTGGTTGCCGTACTGCTGGATCGACGGCGGCGCGGCTCCGGATGGCTGCGACCACGACCAGGAGTTGCCGGCGGGCGCCGTCGGCGCCGCGGGCATCGTGGGGGCGGCCGCCTGCCACTGCGTGGCCGGGCCGGGCATCGGCGGCGGCGCGGTGGCGGCCACTGGCAGCGGCGGCGCGCTGATGGTGGGCGGATACGCCGCGCCCTGCGGTGGGGTGGCCCAGCTGCCGTAGGCGGCCGGCTGGCCGATCATGCCAGTGGCGGGCGGCGCCACGGTCGCGTTCTGCGGCGTTTGACAGCCCGCGACGACGGCGAGCACGAGGCCACCGAGCAGTGGGAGCGACGAGCCGCGGGCCGGGTGTCGGAGGCGTGGGGATGTCGACACGTCAGGCACTCCACGTGGGAATGAGTTGGAATCCCGCCGCCGCGTGGGACAATGCGAGGGCGGAAGAGTAGCGAGTCTGGGCCACGGGTCTAGAGCAGTTCCGCACGGCCCGTGGCCGCGTCTTGCCCAGTTTGGCCGGTTCATGCACTCATCCCCGTTCGTGGTCGATGCGCACGCTCTGGCGACGGATCTGCGCGCCGAGGCCCTGCGGCTCGGGTTCTCACGGGTGGGGATCACGGCGCTCCTGGAGCCCCCGCATCACGAGGCGTTCCGAGGCTGGCTCGCCCGCGGGCTGGCGGGGCCGATGCAGGCGTGGCTCGAGCGGCACGAGCCGCTGCGGCGGTCGGCGGCGACGATCCTGGAGGGGGCGGCGAGCGTGGTGATGCTCGCGACCGACCATGCCACGCTGCCCGCCACGCGCTCGTGCCCGACGGGGCAGGGCAGGGTGGCCCGCTACGCCTGGGGCGACGACTATCACGACCTCCTGCGGATGCGGGTCAACTCCCTCTCCGCGTGGCTCGAGGCGCGGATCCCGGGCTGCCGGACCCGGGGGGTGGTCGACTCCGCGCCGATCGCCGAGCGCGACTTCGCGCAGGCGGCCGGCCTCGGCTGGATCGGGAAGAATGCGATGCTGATCAGCCCCACGGCCGGGAGCTGGTTCCTGCTCACCGCCTTCGTCACCGACGTTCGGCTGCCGGCGGACGCCCCGCTCGAGACCGACCACTGCGGCACCTGCACC
>CAXNJC010000293.1:0-3301 GCA_964202525.1 Pirellulales bacterium | reverse complement strand
TGATGCCGAACATCCGCGCCGGCTCGAGCGGCAGCATCTCGGCGGCCCGCCTCGGCACCTCGCTCTCCCGAAACGACGAATCGCCAGCCGGCGGGTTGCGGATGGCGGCGAGCGTCTGCTCCAGCGAGTCGCCGCCCACCGCGAGCACGAGATGGTCGCGGCCGACGTAGATCGACGGACCGTCGGGGATTCGCACCCCCCGGAAACCCTGCTCCTCCTGCAGTTCACCGCCGACCGCACCAGCGAGCCGCTGCAGGATCCGAGCGAACGGCTCCTCGTCGGCGATTCGCCAGACCACGGCCACGCGGTCGGCTACCTGGCGGGCCTGTGCGGCGCCGTCGCGGGCCCGGCGGGCCTCCGCGAGGGCCTCGGCCACCCGCGGCGGGTAGCTCACGATCCAGTGCCGCGTGCCCAGCGACGACAGCAGCCGCGGCACCTCGACGCCCAGCCATCCCTGGGCCTGCATCTCGACCGCCATGAAGAGATTGCCTGCCTCCTCGCCCCCCTCTGCCACGGCGAACTCCTTCACCGTCTCATACGCCCTGCCGAGGTCGAGCGAGATCTGGGAGATGTCGATCGCGTCGCGGGTGACGAACGGCGGCACCTCGGAGGCGTCGCAGTCCTGATCCAGGATCCGCATCAAGCCCTCGCGTGGTGCGGCCAGGCTCGCGAAGGCGCCGCTGCGAAACAGGCCGCCGTCGAGCGTCTGCCGCCAGCCGATCGGCCCGATGCCGCCGAGGCCGACGGCCTCGAGGCGGCCGCGCATCGCCTCGTCGGCGGCCACCTCGAGCAGCACACGCGGCTCCACGAACACGTCGAGCGCGACCAGGCCGGCGGGCAGGGCGGCGGCCATGCCGGGGAGGGCGGCCATGTCGACGAGTGGCGAGCGACCGTCGCCATCGTGGGCGGCGAGGAACCGCTCGAACACCTCCCGGGCCAGCTCCTCGCCACCGTCGGCATCGACGGGACCGCCCGCGGCCGGACGCTCCGCGACGCCCGTGGCCGGCAGCGTCTGCCCGACGAGCAGGCGGCCGCCGAGCCGGGCGAGAAACGCGTGCGTCACGCCCGTCTTTACGAGCTTCGCGTTGCGGATCCTGTCCTGGAGTTCGGCGAGCCGCTTCTCGACGGCCGCCTCGTCGTCGGCATCCACGCCGAGATCGTCGATTGCCAGGGCATCCGGATCGATGCCCATCACGGGCTCCACCATCCAGAGCACGTCGTGGCCCGCCAGTTGCACGTCGATCCGTCGCGTGGTGCCGGTCTCGTCCTTCTCGATATCCTCGCCGAGCCGCTGCTGCGCGGCGGCCACCAACCGCGTCGCCACCTCCGCGCCGGGTTCGAGCCACAGCAGCATCGTCACGAGCGGCGGCAGACCCTCGTCGCGGCGACGGAACACGAACCCGGCCCCGAGGTCGCCGGCAAGCGCGGCGGGCAGGTCCTCCTTCTTGAGGTCGTACTTCGCGAGCGTCTCGTCGAGGGCGTCGAGATCCGTCCCCGCCGGACCGCGCCGGACCTGCTTCAGGATCAGGCCCCAGAGGCCCTCGGTCCGCTGTTCCGACAGGGCGACGGCGCCGAACTTCGTCCGCGATCGCATGGCCGCCAGGAACGCGGCGGGCTGTGGCATCCGCAGCACGATGCCCGTCTGTTCCGGCAGGCACTCCCAGCTCGGCCGCGGATCAGCGGCCAGCGCAGATGCGGCCGCGACGAGGGCCAGGACGATGGCGACGGTCCGGAGACGCTGCTGCGGCATGACGAGTCCTTTCGTGCTGCGGGGATGCCGGCCGCCGCCCGCTACGGCGAGACCGCCCGGGCCCCCTCGACCGGCGGCGCCCGCTGGAACGGCGGGGGGAGGTACGTGACGCCGTTCTGCGGCTGCGACTCGTCGTAGGGGTACGTGTCGCGGTGGACGAGAAAGTCGATCAGCTCGTTGGCCGGGATGCCGAAGGCGAGGCCCTCGAACACTGCGGCCCCGGCGCAGGCCACCGCCACCACCTCGCCGCGGGCGTTGAAGATCGGGCCGCCGCTGTTGCCGGGATTGATGGCGGCGTCGGTCTGGATCAGCCGCATCTGATCGATGGTCCGCGTGGTGCTGCTCACGATCCCCTGCGTCACGCTCCGCTCGAGCCCCGCCGGATTGCCGATCGCAAACACGAGGTCACCCACCCGCAGGTCGTCGCGGTCGTTGATCACCACCGGTTCGGGGAGATCGCCCTTGGTCTCGTCCGGATCGAGCTGGAGGATCGCGAGGTCACGGAGGGGCTGCAGGGCGACGATCCTGACCTTGCGGAACTCCGTCTTCTCGAACCCGCGCTCGGTCCTCCGGAAGAGGGTCACCTGCAGCCGCGTATTGTTTTCCACGACGTGGTAGTTGGTGACCAGGTGCCCGTCGCGACTGATCAGGAATCCGGTGCCGAGGCCGCCGGGATTCCGCACCATCACCACCGCCTCGCCGAACCGTTTCACGAGTTCGGGCACGTCGCGGGCCTCGAGGCGGCCGGTGCGAAAGATGTCGTGCTGGTGGGCATCATCGGCGGCGGTCTCCGGGGCTTCCGCGCGGACGTCGAGCAGTTGCTTCGTAGGAATACGCACCACATCGTGGCCGAGGTCGAGCACGATGCCATCGTCGCTGCGCCGCAGCAGCGGCGCGGTCACGCGGCTGCCGCCGACGAGGGTCGCCGTCACCATCTCGGCGGCGGGCGACGACCCGCACAGCGACGCCAGGCAGAGACACCACGCAATTCTCATCGGCCACCCTCGTCGTCGTTGGCCAGGTACACCACCAGACGGTCCTGGCTGACCATCGCCAGATCACGGTCGCCGTCGCCGTCGGCATCGAGCCCCGCGAGCCGCCGCGGCTCCGGCACCAGGTCTTTCGACTCGCCGCCGTCGTAGGGATACTTGCGGTCTTCGAACACCTTCCAGCTGACCGACCGCTGCAGACCGTCCGTGCGCCGCAGCAGGGCCGTGAGCTGATGCTTGCGGTCGTCGCACAGGGCCACGTCGTCGGTGCCGTCGCCGTCGAGGTCGGTGACCAAGATGCGGTGGATGGTGGATTCGCTGACCCCGCTCCTCCGCCCCACGCGGCCGTCGATGCTCTCGAGCAGCTTGAGCTCCCACGGACGCCCCCGCGACAACCGCACGACCCGCTCCTGGTCCACGAGCACCAGGCCCAGCGCCGGATCCCACCGCAGGCTGGTTCCGGCCGGCGGCTTCACGCTCTCCACGACCCGCATGACGCCGGCATCGTCGGCCCGGAGCCGGTGCAGGAAGCCGCCCCCCTGCTCGAGCGCCCAAGCCTCCG
>CAXNJC010000292.1:0-3304 GCA_964202525.1 Pirellulales bacterium | reverse complement strand
GCGGTGCACGTAGGGATCCGGCATCCACGACGGCAGCCCGAGACTGGCGAGCGGCGACGGCTCCGGTGGCGGCCCCGCCAGGGGCTGCGGCCACGCTCCTCCGGCGGGCATGCCCGCCGGAGGCGGCACGGGCATCGCCTGCGCGATGGGGGCCGCGGCGACATGGCTCGAACGGGGTTCGGCGGCCGACACCGGCACGGCGGCGATCCGATCCGCGGACTCGCCGTTCCCGGTGACCGTCGATGCCGCCACCGCCGCGAGATCGACGACGGGCGGTGTGAATCCGCTCGACCCGACGCTCGCCAGAAACGCCTTCACACGGGTCGAGCAGCTGCCAATGGTGCGGCCCTCGTTCTGCCCGAAGAGCACGCCCGCGAGTTCGCGCCGCTCGTTGAAGATCGGGCCGCCCGAATCGCCCTGCCGTGCCGTCGCCTCGAGTTCCACGAACTCCTTCGGATAGCCCGTGCCCGGTGAGAGATACTCCGTGCACCGGCCGGTCTGCTCGCGGTAGACGCCGCGACCGAACCCGCCGATCGTGAGCACCTCGCCGGGCTGCGGCGGCGTGGCGGCGACGGTGATCGGCGTGGCGTTCGGCTTCCAGATCACGATCGCCGCCAGGTCCCACGCCTCATCCTGGAAGATCACGGTGCCGGCCGACTGGAAGCCGTCGGGAAACTGCACGAGCACCGCGGAGCGGCTCTCGCGGACGACGTGCCAGTTGGTCAGCACGAGCCCCTGACTGTCGTTGACATCGACCAGCACGCCCGAACCCATCGACGCCCCGGATGACTCCGGCGCCACGATCCGCGCCACCGCCGGGTGGGGCGCCTGCCCGGTATAGAGGTAGTCGGCGAGGTGGTCGGTGGACCACGTGGCCGTGGGATTCGCCGCGCCGCCGAACGTCCACCACGAGCCCTGAGCCAGTGCCGAGGCCGCGGAGCCGGCGACGAGCGCCGCCTGCAGCACGACCCAGGCACCCCGCCGACCGCGGCCGGCCGCCCGGCTTCGGGGGCCGCTCATGCCGTCGGGTCTCAGGTCAGGGCTGCCACTGCTTCGTCGCATGGGAGCCTCCTTCCCGGGGCGGTCTCAGGACCGTGCGCCCCGGATGGCTTGGCGTCGCATCTCTCGATCGAGAATTCGGCGGAGAAGCTCGCGGCGAAGACGCTCGCGCTCGACGGCCCTGTCCTCAGACGAAGACCTCTCCGCTCGACCCTGGCGGGCGAGCAGGCCGCGCTGCTGGCTGATCATGACCGACGTTCCTTGCGGGCGGATCCCGGCCAGATCCGCTCCGTGTCTCATCGGCCGAGTCGGAGCGTGGCCCCGCGAATTCCCGGCCCGGCCGCAGCATCGGCACGACCGTCAGGGTTTCACGGGCCAAGCGAGAGTCAGCCGTACCGCTCACGCGGTGACGCTTCCCGGCTCAGGAAGCCCAATCGCGTGAGCGATGGGGGCAGCCGCGTGAATCCAGTGCGACCGGCCTTACGTGCCGCAAACCTCGAACCCTTCGGCCGCCAGCGCAGCGGCCAGCGTTGCCACATGCTCGTGGCCGGCCGTCTCGACCGTCACCTCGACCGCCGTGGAAAACACGTCGGCTCCCGAGAAGGCCCGGTCGTGCACGACCTCGCGGACGCTCGCCCCGGCCTTGGCGATGGCGGCCGTCAGTCGCGCGATGCCGCCGGGGCGGTCGCTGATCCGGGCGGTGAATCGCCAGCGGCGGCCGTCGGCCACCAGGCCGTGGTCGATCACGCGATCCAGGATCGTGAGGTCGATGTTGCCGCCACAGAGGAGCAGCACGATCCGCTTGCCGGCGAGCTCTGGGCAGCGGTCGCCCAGCACGGCCGCCAGCGCGGTGGCCGCCGCCCCCTCCACCACGGTCTTCTCCAGCTCCAGCAGCCGCAGCACCGCCAGCGACACCTCCGCCTCGTCCACCGTCACCATGCGGTCGACGAGCGGCGCCGCCAGCGCGAAGGGTAGATCGCCGACGCGGCCCACCGCCAGCCCGTCGGCGAGCGTCGGGCGGATCGGCACCGCCACCGGGTGGCCGGCCGCGAGCGACGCCGAAAAGCTCGGGGCCGCCGCCGTGTCCACGGCCACGATGCGAATCTCGGGCCGCAGCGACTTCGCCGCCACGGCCACACCGGCCAGCAGGCCGGCGCCGCCGGTGGGCACCACGATCGCGTCGACGTCGGGCAGGTCGTCGAGGATCTCGAGGCCCATCGTCCCCTGCCCCGCGATCACCCGTGGATCGTCGAAGCCGTGGATCCTGTCGAGATCGTCTCGCGCGGCGATCTCGCCCGCGAGCCGCCGGGCGTCGTCGAACGTCTCGCCCTCGAGGATCACGTGGGCCCCGAGCCGGCGGCAGGTGGCCACCTTCACCAGCGGCGCGAACCGCGGCATCACCACCGTCACCGGAATCCCGAGCAGGCGGCCGTGGTAGGAGAGGCCCAGCGCATGGTTGCCGGCCGACGCGGCCACCACGCCCCGGGCCCGCGCCGCTGCGTCGAGTTGGAGCAGCGCGTTGCAGGCCCCTCGCTCCTTGAAGCTCCCGGTGCGCTGGAGCAGGTCGAGCTTGCAGAACACGTCGGCGCCGACGAGTTCCGAGAGCGGAATGCTCCGCGGGCAGGGCGAGCGGAACACGCGGCCGGCGATGCGGTCGCCGGCGGCGCGGATGTCGGCGAGCGTGACGGTGGGCGTCATCCGTCGCCCACCCGCGCGGGAAGGTGAAAGGCCCGCACGTCGATCCACTGCATGCCGCCCCGCCGGGCGGCCTCGAGACCGAGATCGCTATCCTCCCACACCACGCACCGCTCCGGCCGCACCCCGAGCCGGCGGGCGGCCTCGAGAAACGGATCGGGGTCGGGCTTGTGCCGCTCGGTGTCTTCGCTGGCCACGATCGTGTCGAAGGCGTCGCCGAGCCCGATGTGGTCGAGGATCCGGCGGCAGACGGCCTGGTAGCCGCCGGTCACCACGGCCATCGGCAGCCGCCCCCGAAGCCGCCGCACCACGTCCACCACCGGCCCGATCGCCTCGATGCGGGCGAGCTGGTCGAGGAACGACCGCTCCTTCACCGTCGCAGCATGATCCACGTCGATCTCCACGCCGGCCTCGCGGGCGAGCGTGGCGATGATGTCGCGGGTGGGGCGGCCGCCGAGCGAGTAGAAGCGGTCTTCGTCGAACGCGAGCCCGTGTGCCCTGGTGATGGAGAGCCACGCCCGATAGTGGGCCGGCATCGTGTCGGCGAGCGTGCCGTCGCAGTCGAAGAGGATGGCATCGGCGGCGGGCAGCCACATAGCAGGGATCCGGG
>CAXNJC010000291.1:0-3328 GCA_964202525.1 Pirellulales bacterium | reverse complement strand
GCAGGTCGCCATTGGCCTGAAACCCACCGCCATCGACGTCCACGAACACCGGATTGGCGACGGCGATCGGCTTCTTGTCGACGTGATCGGGCCCCATCACCGGGCCGAGGCTCGCCTGTTCGCCGACCGTCGCCACGACGAGGTGGGCGTCACGTTGGAGCGTCACGGGCACGGCGTGGGCGAAGCGCACGACGCCCCGGGGAAAGAGCCGGCCGTGCTCGCGGGCGGTGAAGGTGAGGGACTCGTCGGGGCGGCCGTTGACGAACACCTGCACGCGATCGACGTCGAGCCAGTTCGGGCATTGCACCCGCACGTGGAGCGTGAGCCGACCGTCCGTGGCCGCCAGCGACTGCCCGGGACCGGCCTCCCGGCCGGCGGCCTCGGCCCGGACCTCCAGGAACGGTCCGCTCGTCATCACCAGCCGGCCGGCCTCCGTCGCCTCGATGACGTCATCGATCGCGACCGCGGCCGGATCGTCGGTCGGACTGGCGATGTAGTTCCGCAGCCATCCCGACCCGTGAAAGGCATAGTGGGCGTCGGTGTTCACGACCCCGGGTATGCGGTACCCGAGGTTGAGCATCTGGAGCCAGCGGACCACCGTGTGGGCCCGCTTCCGCGGATCGGGGTCGACCACCGCCGGCGTGAAGATCTCCTCCAGCGGATGCACCTCGATCACGTCCACGAAGCCGAGCATCGGCTCGAAGCCGGCGTCCGCGGTGCCGTTGGTGTCGCGGTCGCCGAGGACCTGCACGAGATTGGGGTGGTTCATCTGCACCACCTTGCTCGCCCCGCCGTCCCAGAGCGCGAGCCGCTCGATCTGGGCCACGGGATTGTCGTTGTTCACCGTCGGGCCGCCGCCGTCCTGGGTGTGCGGTCGCTCCACGAGCGGGAAGGCATTCTGGTGGTTGACCGGTAGGAGCGACCCGGTGAGCTCCATGCCGCTACACGTCGCCATCCGGTGCCGCGCCCCGAGGGCGGCGAGGTGCGGCTCGTAGGTGGAGATCCGGTTGTGCTCCGTGCAGGGGGCAAACTCGACATGCTCGCAGAGCAGGTTCTGCACCCGGCCGAGCTGGCTGCAGGTGTTGTCGCCGGAGGGGGTCGAGTGGCTGTGAAAGTCGCTGCTGATCCAGCCGGCGGTGTCGACCACGCGGTCGAGCCTGGCGGCGAGCGGTGTCTCCGCGTCACGCCGCACGGTGATCGTCGTGGCCACGACGTCATATTCGGGCCCGTAGCTCACGAGCACGTCGTAGATACCCGGGGCGATCTCCTGGACAAACCGGCCGTCCGCGGAGTAGACGAGGTTGCGGACCGCGGTGTCGGCGCTATCGGGGGCGAAGTCGGGATCCGGGCAGCCGTTGCCGCGGAACTGCACCTTGCAGGGGATCGGTCCTCCCGCCGCGTCGGTGATGGCCGCCCGCACGACGCCCGGTCGCGGCAGCGTGGCCGCGATCGCCACGCGACCCGCGCCCGCCTCCGCTGCGAGTACGATATCGACGCTCCCCCGGGCCTGGTGGCTCACCGTGCCCTTCCAGCCCACCGCGCCGCGGGGCAGCCGGAACGACAGCCGCCCCTCGGCGTCCGTGCGGCCAGCACCGTAGGCCCCGTCCGCTCCGTCGAGGATCCTGACGAAGGCGCCCGGCACCGGGCCGACGGCATCCCGCACGGCGACGTCGGCGACGATCGTGTCGCGGCCCGCACGCTGCTCCGCCGCGCCGCGTGCGGCGAGCAGGTTCGGCGCGGCCGTGATCTTCCGCACCAGCGTGACCGACGCCCCAGCCGCGAGGTCGCGCACCGGGCCCGATGCAGGCGTGTAGCCGACCGGATCACGGTCGGTGAGCGGCTCGACAGCCGTGCCGTCCATGCCGCGAAAGGTGGCGTCCACCGGGACCACGGCGATCGTCTGGCCGAACCACTCGTCGTCCCACCAGGCGAGGTTGGCCAGCGGGTCGATCGCGGCCCGAAAGCTGCGGTCGGCCCGCACGCGATCGGCCAGGTCGATCGCCACGGCCGTCGCGCCGGGGTTCGTCCAGGTGGTGGTCACGGTAAGGAAGTCGTCGCCGTCGGCGAGGTCGTAGGCGACCATGGCGCGGAGCTTGCCGTCCTTCGGCTTCGTCGCGCACTCGATCCGCACCCGGCGACCGCGGGCCACCAGCCCCCCGTCGCCGTCGGCCACCACGGGCGTGAGGGTGCCGGAGCCGTCGTCCGCGGCGGCCTGGGCCGAGCGAAACGCCACCTTTCCCGCCGCGGGAAAGTAGCAGCCAAGCTGGTCGTTGGGGGCGAGACGCCCGGTGAGGTCGATCACGCAGCCGCCGACGGCCTGGATCTTCATGTTGGCGTTGCGGCTCGCAATCGGCCTGGCGATCACGGCGACGAGCCGGTCGTTACGGATCACGTGGTCGCCGTAGATCCAGTCCGACTCCTTGCCGGTCGGGGCCACCTCGGCCGCATTGTCAGCGGTGATCGTCAGCACCTCGGCCGCCCGCGACGGACCGCAGCACCACGCGCATCCCACGGCAACGCCGAGGAGCCAAGCCCACGCCGTCGCCATCGGCCTCACGAAGTGCCTCACGGAGAGCCCACGTCCCCGGCCGCTGCGGTCACCAGCGACACGAACACCTGCGGGTCGATCGCCTCCTCGATCGTGCGGACGGACGCGTCGCCGAATACGAAGGCGCACATTCCGGGATGAAACGAGTAGATCTCATTGTTGTTGTGGATGTTCATCATCTGGCCGCCCCGCTGATCGTGGATCGCGAAGTAGCTCTCCACGTCGGCCCAGCGGGCTCCGGTGACGGTGGACGAGCCGTCCGGCTTGCCGCCAGTGAAGCGCAGCGGCCGCCCGGCATCCTCGTAGAGCAGGATCGTCTTCGACATGCCGTCGGAGATCTCCGATCGTCGTCGCGTGCGGGGCACGAGCATTCCCGTCCAGTCGGGCCGCGTGGTGATCTGCTTCGCGGTCACGAGGGCCGAGTAGGCGTTGGCCGTGACGTTGTGGCACGGCGCGTAGTCGGACACCGGGTCGGTCCGCACGGGGGCGGAGGGACAGATGGTCATGGGCAGCCGGGCGGCGAGCAGGGCCTTGTTCTTGCCGACGTTCCAATCGCGGTCCCAATCGACCTGACTGGCCAGCGCCGTCTGCTCGAGGTATTCGAGGATGAAGGTGTAAAAGCTGTGCCGGGCGGGCACGGTCGCCGACCCGGAAGGAGACGTCCACCCGGCCGGGATTTTCTTGCGGCTCGACTCGTGGCCGTGGACCGCGAGGCCGGTCTGACGGAGGTTGTTCATGCACGACGCCCGCCGCGCGGACTCCCGCGCCGTCTGCACCGCG
>CAXNJC010000290.1:0-3328 GCA_964202525.1 Pirellulales bacterium | reverse complement strand
CACCAGCGCGACGATCGAGAAAAGGCGGATCATCATGCACGGCTCCTGCGTCATTCGGTGATGCCCTCGGCCTTGAGTTCGGCGGGCAGCTGCGGATCGACGATGCCCAACGCTCCCCGGCCCTGCTGCACGCGGTCGTTGGCGTCGTCGCGGATGCTGTCGACGTCGGCATCCCACCAGCGCCGCCGCACGGCGATCTCGGGCTCGGCGAGCGGACGCACCACCCGCATGCCCACGCCGAGGGCCGGCTCTTCGGTGTACCACCAGGGGCTCTTCGGCAGATTCGGATCGACGTCCTTCCAGTCGGGATCCTCGCGGGTGCCGCCGGCGTCGCGGGAGCCGCGGCGGGAGGCACTGCGGCACTGGGCGGCCTCGTCGTAGTAGGCACCTCCGCGGAGCACGCGGGGGTAGAGTGTCTTGGGCCACGCGATCGAATCGGCCACGCTCACGGGCTGCGGCAGCGACGCCTGACGGGCGTAGCCGCCGGCCACGAGCTCGTCGACGCACCACTCGGCCACGTTGCCATGCATGTCGTGCAGGCCCCAGGCGTTGGCCGTCTTCTGGCCGACCGGATGCGGCGCCTCGTCGGAGTTGTCGGCGAACCAGGCGGCATCGTCGAGACTCTCGACGTCGTCGCCGCTGTTCCAGGCGGTGGTGGTGCCCGCCCGGCAGGCATGCTCCCATTCGCTCTCGGCCGGCAGCCGGAAGAAGCGGCCGGTGAGCCCGCTGAGCCACTTGGTGTACTGCCGGGCCGCGAACTGCGTCATGGTCACGGCGGGCAGCGTGTCGTCCTCGCCGTTGACGAACGTCGTGGTCGGGTCGTAGAGAGCCGACGGCGCGGTCACCGCGTCGGCCTCGTTCTCGGGCGTGATCGGGCGGATCTTCGCCGCCCGCATCGCCTTGAAGAGCTCGAAGGCGGCCATGTAGCGCTTGTATTCCGCCCAGGACACCTCGCAGCGGCCCATCCAGAAGGGCTCCACCTGCACCTCTACCTGCGGCCCCTCGTCGCTGGTGCGGTCGCCCTCGCCGTCGGGGCTTCCCATCCGGACCGTGCCCCCGGGCACCGGGATCATCCGGAAGGTCTGGCTCGTGCCCGGGATCGTCTCGTCGTAGGCCACCATCCAGCCGCCCGGCACCTGGATCGCCGGGCCGTCACCCGCCGGCTTGGCCTCGCCCGGGACGAACCCCGGAGCGGGAGCGGCGGGGACCTGCGAACCGGCGAGGCATCCGATCAAGAGGGCGGCATGGAGGCCGAGCAGGCGGAGGAGCATGCGGTCGAATCCGGAAGGCGAGGGACGCGGGGGCACGGAACCCGTAAAGTGTAGTCTTCCGGTTTTCGTTCCGCACCCGCGTGGAGCCTGCGTCTCGTGGCCGCCGCCAAGCCCCCGAAGCCCACCTCGTCGCCCGCGAAGGGCAAGCCGGGCAAGAAGGCCGACGAGAAGCCCGCCGAGCGGGTCGTGGCGGAGAACCGCAAGGCCCGCCACGACTACGAGATCCTCGACACGCTCGAGTGCGGGATCGCGCTGGTGGGCAGCGAGGTGAAGAGCCTCCGTGGCGGGAAGATGAGCCTCGACGAGGCCTACGGCCGCGTCGACGGCAACGAGGTCTGGCTGCTGGGCTGCGACATTCCCGAGTATGAGAAGGCCAACCAGCTCAACCACAAGCCGAAGCGGCCCCGCAAACTGCTGCTCCATCGTCGCGAGATCGCCAAGTTCGCCGGCCACGCCTTCGAGAAGGGGCTCACGCTCGTGCCCCTCAAGGCCTACTTCAAGAACGGCCGCGTGAAGGTGCTCCTGGGTGTCGGCCGGGGCCGCAAGGCTCATGACAAGCGGCAGAAGCTCAAGGCCGACACCGCGAAGCGTGACATCGAGCAGGCGCTGCGGGGCCGACGCTGAAACGCCGACGCCCCCGGAGGAGAACCTGCGGGGGCGTCGGGTGCGTGCGGCACGGTGCGGCGGCTGGGCCGCTGGATGCGGCGGCCACACCGCAGGGGGCGACGATCAGTCGTCGACGCCGGCGCCAACCAGCGCGGACGACTCGGTCGAGTCTTCCGGGTGCCAGAGCGGCATGCCCCGCTGGATGCGCTCGGCGAGAATATCGATCTTCTGCTTGGAACCGGCCGGGGCCGTGGTCGGAATGAACTCCGTCGTGCACTGCGGCTCGAAGTTCTCGTCGTGCCCGTAGAGTTCGATGATTTCGAAGACGTTGCGGATCCTGGCCATCGTGGGGAAACCACTCCTTGTCGATGCGAGTTGAAGACGACGTCCATCAGGCAGACGGAACGACCCGCTGGCCCTGAACGCCCTGTTCCCGAACGGTTGACGCTGACCCGATGAAACGACACCGCACGCCTGCCGCAAGGCAGACTGCGAATCATCATCAGGCAACCCGCGGGCGGGACGGCGGAGGTGCCGTGGCGGGCGCGACGAGCGACGGGAACTCCGCCATTATGGACGCGTCACGACGCGAGTCAAACAATTCGCTCACGCGGAATTGTGCAGGTTTTTCCGCGGAATAAGCTCCGCAGGCGGCAGAGTCGACCGCGGCGGGTGAAGGGAACAGCTACTGCCCCGGCGGCCCGGGGGGCAGGATGATCTCGATGTCCCCCGGTGGGGGAGCCGACGACGTGGTTCCCGACGAGACCGTGGGGTCGAACTTCGGCGTGTCGGTGCCGGTGCGGGCCTCGAGGTCGGCCGTGAGCGATACCCGGTCCCCCGCCGCCGGACGGAGTTCGAGCATCGTCACGCCCCAGGCGCCGGCCGTCTTCTTGCCCTCGACGGCCACCACTCCCTTGCCCTTCGACCCGGCGACGTCGAACTCGAGCATCGCGATGCCGTCGGTCTCGTTGGCCGTGCCCCGCACCGACGTCGAGCAGGTCACGGGGCCGCCGAGAACCTCCGCAACCCGCCCATTCTGCCGAATCTCGGCGGAGGCCTCCTGGACGATCGGGTGCTGCGACAGCGGCCGGCAGCCGGTGGCGACCATCAGGCACGCGATCCCGAGGCCGGCGATCCCGCGAACGGTCGGATGCAAACGAAGCATGGCAGCCTCCGGCGAGGAACGAAACGCGATGTGCGGCGAGCTGCGGCGACCCACGCCGGCCTAGGTGTCAGCCCTTGGCGTCGTGGGCCCGGCACCACGCGATCTTGTCGGCGGTGGTGGTGGGCTGGCCGCCAGCGGCCGCCGCTTTCGCGGCTTTCTTGGCGGGCGGCGCCGCCTCCGCGACGGGCTCCTCGGCCTCGACCGGCTCCGCGGCGGGCGGAGCTGCAGCCGCCTTCGCGGCTCGCGCCTTGGCAAGGATCTCCGCGGTGGAGAGCTTGCCAGCGGC
>CAXNJC010000289.1:0-3330 GCA_964202525.1 Pirellulales bacterium | reverse complement strand
GTCCTCGATCGTGACCAGCGGCGCTCCCTTGGCGACGAATGAGCCCTCCTCGAGTTTGTCCTCGACGATGAGGCCATCCATCGGGGCGGTGATCGTGGTGCGTGCGAGATCGAGCCGTGCCTTCTCGAGCATCGTGGCCGCCAGCGACGTGGCCTCGGTCAGCTTCTGCCGGCGCTTCTCCAACACCCGCCGCTGGCCGCCGAGTGTCGTGACGGTGTTCGCCGCCGTGAGCTCGTCACGGATCGCGCGGTCGTGCTCCGACTCCGTGACGATGCGGCCGGCTTTCAGCCCTTCGAGGCGGGCCACCTCGCGGCGGGCGAGCTCCACCTGCCGACGTGCCAGGGCGAGCATCTCGCCGTTTTGCTCCGCCTCCGCATCGATCTCCTCGATCGCCAGGTCGGCCTGCCGCAGTTCCCGCTCCAGGCGCTGGACTTCGAGTTCGTAGTCCCGGGCGTCGATCTGAAACAGCACCGTGCCCTTGGCCACCACCTGGCCCTCGTTGCACGCCACCGACTTCTCAGCCACGCGGCCGGCGACCTCCGCCGCGAGCGTCACCTCCCGCAGCGGCACCACCACGCCGTCGCTCACGATCGTCAGCCCCTCGGCCACGTCGTCCACCGGCACGGTGCGGACGGGCATCGCGGCCGCCGGCGGCTGCTCCTTCCGCGGCGGCGGCGGCTGGCTACCCATGAACATGAAGGCGGCGATACCGGCGCCGAGAATGACGAGCGGCGTGATCCAACCGAGGAGCGTGCGAACCATGCTCATGAAACGTTTCCGGGAACGATGGGGCCGGGGAGGCGGGCGAGCGGCTCAACGACGCCGAGCGCGGCGAGGGTCAGGCGGGTGACGTGATCGGCGATCGCACGCGGCGTGTGGTAGGCGTCGATCTCGCCGGGGGGCACGAGCATCGCGACCACGCCCCCTGCCGCCCGGTAGTGGAAGCACTGGCCGATCACGCTCAAGGCCACGCGCCGGAGCTCGAACGGCGGCAGCGTGCCGCCCGCCAGCTCGTCGAGGATTCCGAGCAGGATGCCGAAGTGCGGCCGGATGTAGTCCTCCACGAGCTCGCGGCAGGCCTCCGTCGGCTGGAGAACCTCCCGCATCATGAGCTTCACCTGCCAGGGCGCCTGGTCGTTGCCCAGCATCCGTTCGAGCAGGCTGCCGACGAAGTCGCGGAGCCGGACCGGGGCCGGCGTGCCCGGCGACCACTCCGGCCACGGCACCTGCCGCACCCGTTCCTCGTGGGCGTGTTTCACGCTCTCGATGTAGAGCCGGTGCTTGTCGCCGAAGTAGTAATTCACCGCGGCCACGTTCGCACCGGCCGCGGCGCAGATATCGCGGACGGTGGCGGCCTCGTAGCCCCGCTCCGCAAACTCGCGGCCGGCGGCCAGCAGAATCCGCTCCCGCGGGTCGCGGGCGTCGTCGGTGACCGGTCCGGGGCGGCTCGGGGGGGGCATGCGGGACGATCAGGGGCGAAACGGGGGATTCAAACAGGCGTTTGAATCGATTGTATGGAACGAAACCGCAAGAGCAAACGCCGGTTAACGCGCGAGTTCTGCCACCCGGGATCCGCCCCGGCGTCCCGCAGCCGTCCGGCGGCCCGCTCAGCCGCGGAGCAGGTCGCGGTAGCGGTCGAGGAAGTGGGAGGCCACCTCTTCGTTGATGTGGCCCCAGGCCTCGTTCACGAGGTCGCCCGAGAGCAGCCCGCCGGCGGCCTTCGACGCCACGGCCCCGACCACGTCCACGATGCCCGTCATCGGGTCCTGCCCGAGGAGCCGCTGCTCCTGGACGTGGAGAAACTCGTTGGCCACCAGCGACATCGTCGGCAGTTTGGGCACGGGGTCGCGGCCGTTGACGTAGCGGAAGATCCGCCCGGCGAACTCCCGGTCGAAGGCGGCGCAGGCCTCGCGGTTGCCGATCATGGGCGCGCCGAACGTGCAGACCTCGTGCACCTGGACGAACCGCCGCTTGCAGAGCCAGGCCGCGAGCAGCGCCAGCGCCCCGCCCAGACTGTGCCCCGTGATCCAGAGCGGCCGATCGTTCGCCTTCAGCTCGGCCTCCACCGCGGCGGCGAGCGGCTCCCAGACCTCCGCGAGCGCATCGGCGAAGCCCTTGTGAAACCGCGCCCCGACGCCTGCCGCCGCGAGGTCGTGGCCCAGCCGCCCCTCGGGGACGACGAGCAGGTTCATGGCGTCGGTGAGCAGGATGTCCTTGAGGCCGTCGAGCGTCGTGGCCGACTCGGTGCCCCGGAACGCGACCACCACGTTCGCCTCGTCCACGCCCAGCCAGGCCTGCGTGTTGTCGATGTTGAACAGCCGGGCATCGAGGCCAAGCTTGTCGCGGAAGGCCTTCCGCCCCGCAGTCTCGGGCAGGTAGGCCAGCGCGCTCGCCTCGCACAGGAACCGGGCGCTGTCGAGATTGCCGAGCGGCTCCTCGCGGAGTGTGAACTCAGTTGACATACCGCCGCTCCGCCCCGGTGTCGGCCGCGGCGTTCTTCCAGCGGCGCAGGATCGCCGTGGGCACGTCGTTGCCCGACACGTCGATCTGCCTCAGACGCGGCGGCGGCGCGTCGAGAAACCGCTGCACGCCCTCGGGCGTGACCTTCGTGCGGGCGATCCGCAGGCTCTCGAGCCGCGGCAGTCGGGCCAGCGTCGCGAGGCCGGCATCGGTCACCGCCGTGTCGTTGAGGGTGAGTTCGCGAAGCTGCGGCAGACCCTCCAGGAGTTCCAGCGTGTCGTCGGTGACGTCGGGATTGCCCATCTCCAGGATGGCCACGTCTCGCTTCGCCGCGAGGATCGCATAGCCCTCGCGATCCCAGCCGGTGAGGGTCAGCGCCCGCTCCCCGTCGATCACCCGCTCCCGCTCGCCGAGGCCGACGATGGCGACATAGGCCCGCTGGGCGACGAAGGGCACGACGCCTAACACGAGGCCCACGCCGAGCAGGGCGAATGGTGCCAGCAGTCGCCGGACGGGCTTTTGCCGCACGAGCACCCCGAGCCCACGGCCCGCTGCCCAGAGCCCGCCCACCACCATGGCGAGCAGGCCTGCGAAAATGAAGGTCGCCCCGATCTGCTCGCTCATGATCCACGTCCGTGCCGGGAGCCAGTCTCACTATACGGCGAGTGCGACGCGGATGGGAGTTCCCGGCCGCAGTTGGCTCGCACGAGAAACTCGGCCGGACCGCTCACGCGGTTACGCTTCCGGGATCAGGAAAGCCCAAACGCGTGAGCGATGGGGGCGGGCGCGAAAATGAAGCGTGCCGCGTATCAGCCAGCCGCGAGAACGGCCTCCGCACACCGGCGGCCGCTGCCGAGCGCGCCGTTGAGC
>CAXNJC010000288.1:0-3358 GCA_964202525.1 Pirellulales bacterium | reverse complement strand
GTACGAGCGGCCGATCGACGGCCACGAAGCCGCGCCCGGCCGCCGCCCCTGCGGCCGTGCAGCCGCCGCTCCCCAAGAAGCCGGTGTTGCTCCCGGGGACCGGCTCGCTCGTCAAGAACGTGGTCGACGACTTCGAGGATGAGAAGTGGACGTGGAAGTACAACCACCCCAAGAGCTCGGAGGAGCAAGACAAGCGGCTGCGGGGACCGCTCGGCAAGAGCACCAACGGCCGGTGGTTCGAGGGTCCGAAGCGGGGCACGCCCGACGTGGTCAAGCGCGTCGAACTGCCCGCCCCGGGCCTCGAAGGGAGCGAGCACGGTCTGCTCGTCGCCACGCTCCGGGGCGGCATTCCTGGCAGGGTCACCTACACCATGCAGCAGGACGACCTGATCTACAACCTCGGGAAGTACACCGGCCGGAGCATGTCGGCGGCCGACAGTCCGAGCATGACCGTCCGCTTGTACATGCCGCCGTTCGAGCAGTGGGAGAATCGCAGCGGGCCGAGCTTCGGCTTCCGGGCGGGCTGCTTCACCCACGCGATCATCACGGGAGACGATCATCCCGACGAGGGACGGTTTGGCCTGGAGGAATACTGGCCCGGGATGTTCGTCTGCTTCGAGAGCAGCCACGACGGCCGCTTCAAGGAGGACGGCGCCTACATCCGCGTCCGCAGCGGCCGCAACGGCGGCGAGATCCGCGGACCGCGGGTCGATCAACTCGGCTGGTGGACGCTCGGCATGTCGTTCTCGCCGGACGGCATGGTCCACTACTTCGCCAGTCCGGGCGTCGACGAACTGACGATGGATGATCACATCACGTCGCAGTACCCCTATGGCTACCGCACGCAGCTCGTGAAGACGTTCTTCTTCAACGTGTGCACCCAGGACGACGGGAAGACGTGGAGCACGCCGTGGGTGATCGACGACCCCAAGGTGTACTTCGTCAAGCGGCCGCAGATGGCCACCTCGAAGGCCACCCGCCGCTGAGCACCTCGCCCGGCCGAGTCAGCGGGCGGTGCGGACGAAGTCGCAGACGGGAACCAGGTCGGCGGCCAGGCCGTCGGCGGAGCCGCGGACCGTGAGGCCGTCGCCGTCGCGGTGGCCCACGACGAACTCGCAGGATCGGCCCGCGTCGCCGCCGCGGCCGTCGAGCCGCACCCGCCACGCGTCGCCGTCGCGGGTCCACGTGCCTTCGGCGAACCGGCCAGCCGACGTGAACACCCAGGAGCGGAGCTGACCCCGCTCGGGATCCCAGCCGATGACCTCGGTCACCTCGCGTGGCACGACGTCACCCGGAGGGAGCAGGCCGGGGATGTCGGCCGACGGTTCGGCGACGGTGCCAGCGTCCGAGACGACGTGCTGGCGCACGAGGAAGGCACGGCCGGTCGTCCAGTGGCACGTGGTGCCGGCGGTGATCCCCGGACCGACGTCCTCCCACATGCCGACGAGCCAGCCGAGCTGCTCGAGCTCCCGCGGCGAGGTCGAGGCCTCGGGCCAGGGCGATTCCCGGACGCTCTCGAACATCCAGCGACCCGAGTGCCGCACCGCGACGCCCGAGAACCGGCTGCCCGAAGTCGCTCCGTCGCCGAAGGTGATCCGCGACGTGCCGTCCACGACGGCCACGTCGGCCCGCACGGGCCGGACCGAGGTGACGTCGATCTCGATGGCGGCGGCCGCGTCGTCTGCGAACAGCGCGGCGAACACGCCGCGCACCGCGTCCCGCCCGTGCGTAACGTCGCCCGATGCGAGATCGACGTTTTCGCCGGCGGCGGTCCAGTGGGCCGCGAGTTCGACCGAATCGTGCCGGTTGAAGGCCTCCTGATAGGCGGTGATCATGCCCCGCACCGAGGCATCGGCGTCACCGATCGCCCGGCCCTGGGCTGCGGCGAGTCGCCGGGGCTCGGTCGACGCGTGCCGCAGCGGATCGGTGGGCCGGAAGGCGCGGTGCGAAGGGATGACGACCGGCACGAGGCCGGCCCCGTCGTCACGCCGTTGTTCGGCCGCAGCGCGGAACTCAGGCTCGGCGGGAGCGTTGCCGATCCCGCGCTCGATCCGCGTCGAGCAGCCGCCGCTCCAGACGGCCGCCAGTCCCGCGGCCGACACTGCGATGACCGAGATTCCCTGCCGCTTCACGGCTCACCCTCCCTGGCGATGGAGTCAGCCGCCCGCGATGGTTCGGGGCCGGCTCGACTCCGCTCAGGGTACCCGCTCGCGGCCGAATCGCACAGTCACTTCGCGTCGGCTGTCACCCCCGGGAAGTCGTCGGTGCGAAACGGGGTCAGGGGCAGACCGTTGCTGCCGTAGAGGTTGCATACGGGGTTGTCCGCCCAGGCGTAGCGGACGGCCACGGGCTCGGCCACGGCGTCGCTCCAGACCTCGATTCGTCCGTCGTCGCGGATCCGGGCCTTCGCGGGCACGAAGGTCCGTTCGGCGCCGGCGACGGTGAACCCAATCGGCTCGTTGACGTCGAACGGCCGCCACCCCTTGCCGTTCGGCACGTGGTCGAACGACAGCACGATCTTCGCCCCGTCTTTCTCCATGCCCTTGTAGAGCGGGCTCCGGCAGGCGATGCCGCCCACCCCGTAGGTCTCGGCGAGCGCCCATCGGGCGAGCCGCTTGGCCACGTCCTGCTTGTTCATGGGATGGATGTCCTTGCCCTCGCCGAGGTCGATGATCACGGCTTCGCCGGTCTTCGGCAGGGCCTTCATCGTCAACGTCTGTGCCTCGCGGAGCTCGGCCCAGTCGCTCTCGGCCGGCTCGGTCTTCTCAGCCTTGAAGTCGGCCAACTGCGCCCAATAGAAGGGGAAATCACCGAGCCCCCACTCCTCGCGCCACGTCGTGATCAGGAAGGGGAAGAGCTCGCGGTACTGGTAGGCCCTCCCGGCGTTCGACTCGCCCTGGTACCAGATCGCCCCCTTGATGCCGTAGCCCATCGAGGGCGTGAGCACGCCGGAGTGGATGTTGCCGGGACGCGCGTTGCCCTTCATGCGATCGGCGGGATGCTGCCGCGGGTCGGGCTTGCCGGCCGGCTCGGGCTTGCCCTCGGCCTTGGCCTTTTCCGCCCCCGCCTTCCAGTCGGCCAGCTTCTTCTCGAACTCGGCCTTGGCGTCTTCGAACTTCGCCTCTTCCTTGACCCACTTCTCGTGAATCGCCTTGAGCGTCGGATGGGCTGCGAGCTTGTCGCGCCGCACCCAGGCTTCGGCCGCGCTTCCGCCCCAGGCATTGTCGATCAGCCCCACCGGCACGCCGAGCGTCTGATGCAGCTGGCGGCCGAAGAAGTAGCCCACGGCCGAGAAGTCGCCGACGGTCTCCGGCGAGCAGACCTGCCAGGTGCCCTTGAAGGTGTGTTGGGGTTCCTG
>CAXNJC010000287.1:0-3361 GCA_964202525.1 Pirellulales bacterium | reverse complement strand
TGGCGGCCATCGCCTTCTCGACGCCCGCCAGCAGGGCCCCGCGATGGCCGCCATGGCCACCGAGCGCGTCGAGCGCGCCGGCCTTGGTGAGGTTTTCGATCGCGGTCTTGTTCACCACCGACGGATCGAGCCGGCCACAGAAATCGTGGAGGTCGCGGTAGGGGCCGCGGGCGGCCCGCTCGGCGGCGATCGCCGCCGCGGCCTGCTCGCCGCAGCCCTTCACGGCGGCGAGGCCGAACAGGATCCGCCCCCCCTTCACGCTGAAGTCTGCCGTCGACTCGCTGACGTCGGGCGGGGCCACGTCGATCCCCATCCGACGACAGTCCTCGATGTGCTCGACGAGCGAGTCTTTCTTCTTGAAGTTGCGGCCCGTGATGTCGCCCGAGAGCAGTGCGGCCATGAACTCGGTCGGGTAGTGGGTCTTGAGGTAGGCCGTCTGGAAGGCGAGCAGGGCGTAGGCGGTGGAGTGGCTCTTGTTGAAGCCGTAGCCGGCGAACTTCTCGATCAGGGCGAAGACCTCCTCCGCCTGCTGCTTCGTGATGCCCTTCTGCTGGGCCCCGGCGACGAACTGCTCGCGGAAGGCCGCGATCGTCTCCAGCTTCTTCTTGCTGATCGCCTTGATGCAGGTGTAGGCGCTGGAGAGCTCGATGCCGCCGAGCTGCTCCAGGATCCGCATCACCTGCTCTTGGTAGACCATCACGCCGTGCGTCTCGCCGAGCACGTCCTTCATCACGGGATGGAGAAACTCCGCCCGCTTGCGGCCGTGCTTCACGTTGACGTACTCGTCGACCATGCCGCCCTCGAGTGGCCCGGGGCGGTAGAGCGCGTTGACGGCCACGATGTCGAGAAACTGGTCGGGCTTCATCCGCTGGAGCAGGTCGCGGATGCCGCCGCTCTAGAGCTGGAAGATGCCCTTCGTCTCGCCGCGGCACAGGGTCGCGAACGTCGCCTTGTCGTCGAGCGGGAAGGCGAAGGGGTCGGGCCGCGTGCCGGTGGTCTGCTCGATGATCTCGAGCGTCTTGGCGACGACCGTCAGGTAGCGGAGGCCGAGGAAGTCCATCTTCATCAGGCCCGCCCGCTCGACGTCGCCCATCGCCCACTGGGTGATCACTTCCTCCTTGCCCGTCACCCGCTGCAGCGGCACATACTCGTCGAGCGGCCGGTCGGCGATCACCACCGCGGCAGCGTGCGTGCCGACGTTGCGGGCCAGGCCCTCGATCTGCTTCGCGAGGTGCACCAACTCGCTCACCTCGGCGTCGGCGGCGCAGGCCGCGGCGAGTTGGGAGCCCTCGGCGGTGGCGTCTGCGAGCGAGATCCCGAGCTGGTCGGGCACGAGGGCCACGATCTGATCGACCCGCGGCACCGGCATGCCGAGGGCGCGACCCACGTCGCGGATCGCCGCCCGGGCGGCGAGCGTGCCGAACGTGCCGATCTGGGCGACGTTGGCCTCGCCGTACTTCCGCTTCACGTAGTCGATGACCTCGCCCCGCCGCTCCTTGCAGAAGTCGATGTCGATGTCGGGCGCCTCGCGGCGGTTGACGTCGAGGAAGCGCTCGAAGAGGAGGTCGTATTCCAGCGGGCAGACGTGCGAAAGGTAGAGGGAATAGGCCACGAGCGCGCCCACGCCCGAGCCGCGCGCCGCGGCGGGAATGCCCTGCTCCCGGGCGTGCCGCACGAAGTCCCAGACGATCAGGAAGTAGCTGGCGAATCCCAGCGTGTCGATCACGGAAAGCTCGCGGTCGAGCCGCTCGATCACCTGGGCGTGGAGCGGCGCGGTGGCCGGATCGGCGGGCACGCCGCCGTCGGCCCAGCGCTTCGCCACGGTCGCGTAGCGCTCGCGAAGCCCCGCGAGGCACAGCCGCCGGAGCTCCTCCGACGCGGTCAGGCCGCCGGGCACCTCGAAGCCGGGAAAGTGCCGCTTGCCGAGCTCGAGGTCGATCGACACGGCGTCGGCGATCTCCTGGCTCCGGTTCACCGCCGCCGCGACGAGCCCGCGGTCGAAGCCGACGAAGGCCTCGTGCATCTCCTGCGGGCTCTTGAGGAAGAACTCGCTGGAGTCCATCCGCATCCGGGAGGCGTCGTTGCGGAACCGTCCGGTGTTGACGCACAGGAGGATGTCCTGGGCCTCGGCGTCCTCGCGGTTGACGTAGTGGCAGTCGCACGTGGCGACCGGCGGAATGCCGAGCTCGCGGGAAATCTCGAGGGCCACCTCGGTGACCTGCCGCTGCACGTCGAGGCCGTTGTCCTGGATCTCGATGAAGTAGCGGTCGCCGAAGGTCTTCTGGAACCAGCCCGCCACCTCGCGGGCCTGCGCCAGCGACTCCCGCTGCTCCCGCGATGAGCCCACGAGCGACCGGCTGAACTCACCCGACAGGCAGCCTGACAGGCAGATCAGCCCCTCGCCGTACTCTGTGAGCAGGTCGCGGTCGATCCGCGGCTTGAAGTAGAAGCCCTCGAGGTAGGCCTTCGTGGCCAGCTTGAGGAGGTTGGCGAAACCGACGCGGTCGCGGGCCAGCAGCGTGAGGTGGTAGCTCGAGTCCCGCTGGCTGCCGGCGTCCTTCTGAAACCGGCTGCCCGGGGCGATGTAGGCCTCGTAGCCGATGATCGGATTGATCTTCGCGGCCTTGGCGGCCTGGTAGAACTCCAGCGCGCCGTGCAGGTTGCCGTGGTCGGTGATCGCCAGGGCGTTCATGCCCAGTTCGACCGTGCGGTCCACCAGCCGGTCGATCGAACTCGCCCCGTCGAGGAGGCTGTAGTGGCTGTGGCAGTGGAGGTGGGCGAACGACGGCGTGCTCATCCGTGGGCCTCGCGAGGGAATCGGGAGTCTACCAGACCCTCCTGAGCCTCCGCCGCAGCCGTCGCCAGCCGCCCGCATCGCTCACGCGATTGCGGCTTCCAGGAAGCGTCACCACGATCGCGGTACGGCCGCACGCCAGCCGGCGTTACCGGCGCGCTCCCGCCGTGGCCGCGGTCAGTCGCCCTTCGGTTCGCCGATCTGCCGGAGCAGCTCCGCGAGCCGGGCCTGCAGGTCGAGCATCGCCTGCCATGTGGCAAACTCCAGCTCCACCCTGTCGGCGCCGACCCGCATCACGGCGGCCTCGCTCGCGTCGCGGAGCACGCCCTGCACGTAGTCGAGCAGTTCGCCGAGCTCGGCCGACTGCGCCGGGCTGAGCCGGCCGGGAAGCGGCGGCGGGTCGGACGGCAGCAGCGGCGAGCGGATCGACGACATGTCGTCGATGACGTCGGACTGATGATCGGCGATCCGCCGGAGCCGGTCGCCGATCTGGCGGGCATGTCCGGCCGCCGCCGGTGGGTGACGGGCCGCGATCGCGGCGATCCGCCGGTCGATGTCGGTGTGGGA
>CAXNJC010000286.1:0-3372 GCA_964202525.1 Pirellulales bacterium | reverse complement strand
GGTGGGCCGGCGTGCCCGGCCCCGACGGCATGCGGCTGGGGCAGGCGACGCGGCACGGCGTGGTCGTAGTGGCGCCGGTCTGGCTGGCCGAGGGCCAGCGGGCCTACGCGTTCTCGCCGCGGGAACACGCCGCGGTGCTCGCCTCGCTCCGTGAGGCGCTGCGGCGCTTCCCGATCGACACCGACCGCGTGTTTCTCTCGGGGCACTCGCTCGGTGCCGACGCCGCCTGGGATATCGGCCTCGCCCATCCGGACCTCTGGGCAGGCATGGTGCTCGTCTCACCCACCGCCGACCGCTACGTGACGCACTACTGGCGGAACGGCCGGGGCCTGCCGACCTACGTGGTCGGCGGGGAGCTCGACCGCGCATGCCTGCAGCGCAACGCCGCCGAACTCGACCGCTACTTCTTCAACGGGTTCGACGCCACCTACGTCGAGTACCGCGGCCGGGGCCACGAGCACTTCTCCGACGACCTACTCCGGATCGTGGACTGGATGTCGCGGAAGCGGCGGACGGCGTTTCCGCGCGAGATCGAGGCGGTGTCGATGCGGCCCTGGGATCGGCTCTTCTGGTGGCTCGAATTCGAGGCCGCGCCGCCACGAACGGTGGTCCTGCCGGAGCAGTGGCCCCCCGCGGCCGGCGTGCGGCCGCTCTCGATCGAGGCCGAGGCCAAGCCGACCAACGCGATCAGCGTGCGCTGCGGCGCGGGTCGGGTTCGTGTCTGGCTGACGCCCGAGATCGTCGATTTCGCGCGGCCGCTGCGGGTCACCATCGACGGCCGCGAGGCCTTCGATGGGCTGACGAACCCCGACGCCGCCGTGATGCTCGAGGACCTGCGGCTCAGGGCCGACCGGCAGCACCCGTTTTGGGCCGTGATCGACTCGCAACGTGGCCGGGCGAACTAGCGCCGGTGCGTCAGCGGCTGGTCGCCGGCTCGGCGGGATTCTGGGCGACCTCTTGGTCACCCGACCGCGGCAGCACGAGCCCGACGATATACCAGCCCTGCGACTTCGTCTCCATCGCCACACCGGTGGTGCCGAAGTAGCGACGGACGACGTCGAACTCGGGCAGGGTGCTGCCGTCGATCTTCTGGGTGCGAACCGAGCCGGGCTTGCCGTCACCCAGCATGTCGTTGAGCAACTGGCCGAACAGGCTCTTCGACTTCGGCATGTTGCCTTGGCGGAGCAGCTCGTACGTGGGGCGAATCGCCGCCTCCTCGCGGCCGAAGCCCCGGGCCGCCGTGGCCGCGGGCACATACTTGCCGAGCTCCGTTTGGATAGCCGCGAAGTCGCCGGCGGTGGCCAGGCCGGCTGCGTTGGCTTCCGCGGTAAGCACCCGCTCGAGGATGTCGCGATGCGAGGCGATCAGCAGGTGCCCCTTCGCGACCGTCACGGTGGAGTGCGGCAGCAGGCGTTCCTCCTTCTCACGGAGCCGTTGGCGGCGGCGATGCGCCTCGTCGCCCGGGTCGTGGTCGGCATGCGCCACCGCCCCGCCCGGGGTCTCGACCTCCAGCTTCGGGATGTCCATCGAGTGGTCGACCAGCTCCCACGCGACGTGTCCCGCGAGGTCGATCTTCCGCATGTCGCTGTCGGCGTCCATCACCTTGGCGATGGTGGCAGCCACCCGGGGCTCGTCGATCGCTTCCATGGCGATCACGACCCGCTCGCAGTCGGTGCTGACCGGCTGCACGTGGTCGGTGATCACGCTCACCCGCTTGCCGAGGCAGGCGACGAGGTCCTTCTCGATGTCCACCTGCGGCCCGTCCGGATCTTCCTTGAGCGACGCGATGACATCGTCAAACACCCCCTTGTCGCCGACGATGTCGTCGACGAGCGATTCGGCCGAGCCGAAGGCGGTCTGCACGTCCCACTGCATCGCCGCCCAGCCGCCCACGTCGCGGGGCACCCACGCCGGCGGCGCGACGCCGGCCGAGTTCGGAAAGCGCAGCATCCGGGCGGCGAGCGCGAACCGCTCGACCGAGTCGGAATCCCGGCCGGGCAGCGGCGGCGCGTAGACGAGCGTGTGGTGCCGCAGGACGTGCGGCGCTTCGTCGAGCACGAGCAGCCCGCCCGCTCCCTTCACGGCATCGAATCCCTGCCGGCCGAGGATCGCGACGTAGTCGGGCCCCTTCTTCTTCTCGCGCGGCGGATTGGTGGCCTGGTAGGCCTGGGCGAACTCGAGCGGATCGACGAACCAGCGGATCGGCGCGGCGGTCGCCGGCACCTGGCCGGCGCACTGCTCCACGATCGCCTTGTACGACTCCACCGTGGCCAGGCTGTCCTGCCGCCCCTTCGCCAGCACGGAGAGCGCCTGGCCGACCTGCGCGGCGTCGTCACCCACGATCAGGGCCTGCGGGGCCACGGCGAACGCCACGCGACGCGGGCGGCTCGCCCCGTCGGAGCGGATATCGTTGGGATCGGGGGGAAGCTCATACACCGTGAGCTGCGGCGGCGCGTTGGCCACTGTGATCTTGGCGGCCTTCTGCTCCAGCAGGCGGGAGGTGATCCGGTCGACGAGTGCCGTGGCCTCGGCCTCGTGGCCGGTGGTGTCGACGAGCAACACCGTGGCCAGCCGCCCACCCTCGACCTCGACGGCCCCGGCGGCGAGTTCGCCTCCGGGGATCTTCTCGAGGTCTTCGAGCGTCAGCCCGAGCTTGGCCAGCCGCTGCCTGCCGTTCTTGGAGATCTGCTCCCGCACGTGCTCCACGAACGTCTTCATGGCCGGGTCGGCGATGAGCTGCCCGTAGGGCGACGACTTGAACCGCGCCTGCATCCCGCGGAAGTCGGCGATGCTGATCCAAGCGCGGGTCGTGGCCGGAAAGATCGTCTCGCTGGCCGGGAAGCCGGCCGCCGACGCCGTCGGCACGAGATACGCCGCCAAAACCGCGACAAGAAGGCCGACGGCCCCGCGGCGAACGATGAGACAACCAGGCACGGCGCGACTCCTCGATGGGGCTGGCAGGATCCTCGCAATCGACACGCATGGAGTTATCGTGCCGACGCGAACGCTTTCTCGACTCCATGTGCACGAGCAGACCAGCGCCCGTGGCAGACGAGCAGGGCTGCGGAGTTTGGCGGAGTCTTGCAGGAACGCCTGCCAGCGACAACGTCAAACCCTGGGCGGCCCGGCATCGCCGCGGCCGACTACAGAATCTGGGCGAACCAGGCAAGGAACGTGCCGAGCGTGCAGGCAGCGAGCGCCAGCGGCGTGTCGTCGGGAACGCGCTGGAGGCACGCCGCAGCCCCGCTGATGCCCGCGAGCACGGCGAGGAGCACCACTGCGGCCGCCGGTCCCGACGCCGCCCAGGCGGGCCCCGCCCAGAGCAAGCCGGCCACCATCGCCGGCCAGCCGAGGGTCGCGACGCCGGTGGCG
>CAXNJC010000285.1:0-3390 GCA_964202525.1 Pirellulales bacterium | reverse complement strand
AACTCAGCGAGGGGCTGCCCATGCCCCGCGAGCCGGCGTATGCCGCCGAGCGCAGCCAGGATGGCGAAGCGAAGGCGGCATCCGAGTGAGAGGATGCCACGATGGCATCCTCGAACGTCCGGCGACGGGGCGTGGGTGGTCCCGAGCCGCGAGGTGAGCCCGCCGCATGCCTCCGACGGGCGGCGCCCCTCGCGTGCGGCGTCGTGACTCGTCCGGGACCGGACACGGCGCGCGGCCACTGGAGAATTCGCCGCCGCGAGTCGAGAATCGGCAGACTGAGATCGAGCGACGCGGCCCAGCGAGCACGTAGCATGAGCGACGCGACCGAGCCCGGCAGCTATTTCGTCGCCAACTATCCGCCCTTCTCGCGGTGGACGGGCGACGCTGTGCCCGACGTGCACGCCGCGTTCGCGGCGCCGCCCGCCGACGTGCCGCTGGGGCTCTATCTCCACGTCCCCTTCTGCCGCAAGCGGTGCAAGTTCTGCTACTTCCGCGTCTACACCGACGTGGCGGCCGGCGACGTGGAGCGATATTCGCTGGCCCTCGCCCACGAGGCGGCCCTGGCCGCCGCCCAGCCGGCGGTGGCGGGCCGTCCGCTCCGCTACGTCTACTTCGGCGGCGGCACGCCCTCGTTTCTGTCCGTCAAGCAACTCGAGCGGCTCGTGGCGGGCATCCATGCGAGCTTCGGCTGGGACGCGGCGGAGGAGGTGACGTTCGAGTGCGAGCCGGGCACGCTCTCCGAGCCCAAGGTCCGCGCGCTCAAGGACCTCGGCATGACGCGGATCTCGCTGGGCGTGGAGAACTTCGACGACGTGATCCTCGAGGCCAACGGCCGCGCCCACCTGTCGGCCGAGATCCTCCGCGCCTGGGAGTGGATCAGGGCCGCCGGCTTCCCCAGCACCAACATCGACCTGATCGCCGGCATGGTCGGGGAAACCGCCGAGTCGTGGCGGGCGACCGTGGGGAAGACGCTGGCACTCGAGCCGGACAGCGTGACGATCTACCAGATGGAGCTCCCCTTCAACACGGTGTTCGTGAAGGACGCGAAGGGCACCGGTCGCGAGGTGCCGGTGGCCGACTGGGCCACCAAGCGGCGCTGGGTCGGCGAGGCCTTCGAGCGGTTCGTCGAACGGGGCTATGCGGTCTCCAGCGGCTACACGCTCGTTCGCGACCCGGCTCGCGTGCACTTCCGCTACCGCGACATGCTCTGGGAGGGGGCCGACCTCGTGGCCCTCGGCGTGGCCAGCTTCGGTCACCTCTCCGGCGTTCACTACCAGAACGAGCCGCACTGGGACCCTTATCTCGACGCCGTTGAGGCGGGCCGCCTGCCGATTCACCGCGGCCTCCGGGCGACACGGCGGCAGCTGCTGATTCGAGAACTGGTGCTGGGGCTCAAGAAGGGCACGGTCGACACCGCCCGGCTCGCCGCGAAGTTCGGCGTCGATCCGCTCGTCGAATGGGGGGGCGTGTGGGAGCGGCTGGCCCGCGAGGGCTGGCTCGAGGCGGTGGGGCCGCCTCCCCGGCTGTCCCGCGCGGGCCTGCTTCGCGTGGATTCCCTGCTCCCTGCGTTCTTCGAGGCTTCCCTGCAGGAAACGCCGGCGAATCGTGCGGCGCCCGTTTCGGTGGCCCTCGACAGTGCGGAGGGTCGCTCCTAGGCTTCTGGTGGACGACGGGCCGAGGCGGCCTGCTGTCCGCCCTTCGAGCGAGGCTCTCGTGAACAGATCGGCGACGGTCGCGACCCCCGTGCCGGCGGCGACCCATGCGTGCCCCAGGACCAAGCAACTGCGGGAGCGGCTCCGAGCGATCTCGGCCGATGCGGTGGCTTCGTGGCGCTCCGAAGGCATGCCGGCGTCCGTCCGGTCGGCGAGTGGGCTTCGCGAGCAGGCAGAGCGGATCGTCCGCCGTGCCGGCGGACCAGCCGACGTCGTCGGCTGGACGATGGTGGCGTTGGTGTCGGAATACTGGCGGGACCGTCTTGCCGGGCTACCCACCGGCCGCAAACTGCTGTTGCTGCCCGACTGTTCGCTGGCTCGGGAGTCGGCGGCCCCGGGCGTGCCCGGCGTGTGTGGGCCCTCGTGCGGCATCGCGACGATCTGGGCGGCTGCCCGTGACCACGGCTGGGCGGTCGAGTCGACGTCGCGGGCCGTGACGGCGATTGGATCGCTGCTGACCGGCCAGTACGACGGCGTGCTGGGGGTGGCCCGCCTCGGCGATCTCGAGAAGGCCTTTGCGATGCTGCCGGCGTTCGCCCTGCCGATCGCTGCGCTCCCCTATCAGCCGGTTGACGCCGCCCCTGGGTCGACGTGTGCCGACGCCCTGTCCGCCGCCACGATCGACGTCGAGTGGGTGCTGGGCATGCTCGGCGTGGCGGGCGGCGACGCCGCTCCGGTGGGCGACTATCTGCCGCTGCTGCGCGAGGCGGCCGGCATGTTCGAGCCGGCCTCGCTCCGCGTGCTCGGCGATCATTTCGGCATGCCCGGCGGGCTCGCTGCCGACGAACCGGGGCCGGCTTGGCCGCCCCTGGAAGCGGCGGCTGGCATGGCTGGCGGGTTTCTCGCTCGGGGAGGCAAGTTTCTCCGTCCGTTCGTCACGCTCGCGGCCTACGACGCGGTGGTCGCAGATCTCGCCGAGCGGCGGGCGGTCGCGGTGCCCGGATTCGCCGCGGATCCCCTTCAGGCGCGGTCGTCGGCCCGGGCGGCCGCAGTCGCGATCGAGATCTTCCACAAGGCCTCGCTCGTGCACGACGACATCGAGGACTCGGATGCCGTGCGGTATGGTCGGGCGACGCTCCACGAGGAGGTTGGCGTGCCGTCGGCGGTGAACGCCGGCGACTACCTGCTCGGGGTTGGCTACCGCATCATGGCGGCTTTGCCCGGCGTCGATGCCACCACGATCCGCGATGCCGTCGCCATCCTCGCCGACGCCCACGTGCGGCTGGCGCGGGGCCAGGGGGCGGAACTCTGGTGGCGCGACGGCGCGGCCGCCGGCGCACCGGCCCGACTGCTTACCCCCGACGAGGCCCTCACGATCTACGGCCTCAAGACGTCGCCGGCGTTCGAGGCGGCAGTGGCCCTGGGCGTGCGTCTCGGCGGAGCGGATCCCACGCGGGTGGCCGCGCTCGATCGCTACGCGCGTCACGTGGGCGCCGGGTTTCAGGTTCTCAACGACCTCAAGGACTGGGCGGGCGATCTCGAGAACGACCGCCGGGAGGCCGGCGACCTCATCGGGGGCCGGCCGACGCTGCTGTGGGCGTTGGCGATGCGCGACCTGTCGCCGTCGGATCGCGACGCGCTCGTCGAGGTCGCGGCGGTCGCCCGCCGGGGCGGCACCGAGGCCGTGGCCGCCGTGGCGGAAGCGCGTCGGCTGTACGACACGGCCGGAGTGGTGGAC
>CAXNJC010000284.1:0-3391 GCA_964202525.1 Pirellulales bacterium | reverse complement strand
AACTTCCGCGAGGCAGCCAGGTGCTCAGGCTTGATCGCCGACGCGGCCAGCCCCGGCAGCTGGTCGTATTCCTCGTGCGACCAGAGCATGTTGCTGATGCAGCCCTTGATCCACGCGGCATCCTGCGGCCGCGGGTTGGCGATCGGCCGACGGAAGGCGGCGGCGAGGTCGGCCGGCGCACTCACCGTGGCCGCGGCGGTGACCGGCACGCCGAGCGTCTCCAGCCGCCTCAGGAACTGCATCGTGGACCAGCCCCCCTGCGACCAGCCCCACACGAAGAACTGCGGCGTGGTCTGCCCCAGCGCCGCGAG
The DNA here is from genome assembly GCA_964202525.1 of Pirellulales bacterium. GTDB lineage: Bacteria > Planctomycetota > Planctomycetia > Pirellulales > UBA1268 > QWPN01. The sequence continues at coordinate 3,080 of CAXNJC010000284.1, read as the reverse complement.
CACCGCCTGCGACGCCCGGTGGTGGTCTTCCATCGCCTGCACCGTGCCCCGCGGCACGAGGAAGCAGTTGGGCACCCGCGAAGGCCCGAGGCCGAAGTAGTCGGTCCCGATGGCCGCGTAGCCCTGCGCCGCGAAGGCCGCGAGCACCAGCTGCGTCTCGTAGGACTTGTCCGGGCGGGAGGGCACCTCGTCGCGGCCGAAGACCGTGCCGTGCTGGTAGCTGACCAATGGGTGCGACGTGCCGCCGTCGTCGGGGATCGCAAGCAGGCCGCTGCCGAGGGTGGGCTGGTTGTCCCACTCGGGGATCACGGAATCGAACTGCACTTCGTAGAGCGTCACCGCATGCGGCGGCGCGGGGAACTTCGCCTTAAAGTCGCCCGCCGGCATCGTCGAGCCCGCGAGGAAGGCGTCGAGGCCCGTGTCGAGGATCGCGGCCAGCCGGGCCTTGTCGTAGGAGCCGATCTTCCGGTAGCGAACACCCGCCGCCACCGGCGTGAACGGCTGCTCCGCCCAGACCGGCACGCCCGCCGCCGCCGCGACCATCCACGCCGCCGCGATCATCAGCCGACGCGGTATCCTGACCGACATGATCGTCCCTCTGTTCCGTGGAGTGAAGACGCGGAAAACCCGACTGCGAGGCCATGCCTCGCAACCTCCCGGTCGGTGGGCAGTTTAAGGTCGAGCGTCGTCCGCCGTCGTGTTTCCTGTCGCTGATTTCGGAGGATCCCATGCGCCGTTTGTGGTTCGTCGTCGCCGTCGGTCTGCTCGGTCTCGCCGTCCTGCCCGCCGCCGCACGGGCCCAGCCGGCCGCCGCACGCGGCACCGGGCCGGGCGGATTCATCGCCCGATCCATGCTCGTGCGCCAGGAGGCGGTGCAGCGGGAACTCGCCATCACCGCCGAGCAGAAGGCGAAACTCGACGCCGCGCTGCCCGCGGCCCTCGGCGGCGGGGCGAATGTCCGCGAGATGTCCGAGGAGGAGCGGCGGACGTGGCGTGAGGAGCGGCGGGCCCGGGTCGCGGAAGACGACGGCAAGCTCGGCTCCATCCTCGACGCGAAGCAGGCGGCGCGGCTGGAGCAGATCCGCGTGCAGGCGCTCGGCTGGGGCGTGTTCATGGATCCCGACATCGCCAAGCAGCTCGAGATCACCAAGGATCAGCGGGAGACGTTCCGCACCGCGATGCAGGAGCTGCGCGACGAGTCTGGCGGCGATGGCGCGGCCGGCGGGATGTGGGAGCGGATGACCGCCAAGGCCATGGAGATCCTCACCCCCGGTCAGCGGACCACGCTCGACGGCCTGCGGGGCCCGGCGTTCGACGTGAAGTCGCTGCAGCTGCGTGGTCGTCGAGGTGACCGCGGTGGCTGACGCCGCGGCCCGCCGCCGCGTGCTCGTCGTGGAGGCGGAGGCCGCCGCGGTCGAGGCTCTGGCCGCGGAGCTTCGCGACCGCGGGCACCGCGTGGTGGCGATCGTGGATGCGGCTGACACGGCGGGCGCGGCCACGGTGGCCGCGCTTGCCGCGCAGGCAGCGACCGATCCGCTCACCGGTCTGGCGAACCGGCGGACGCTCGACGACGAGCTCCGCGCGGCGTGGAGCCGGTGCATCCGCGACAGGCAGCCGCTGGCCGTGCTCGTGATCGACGTCGATCACTTCAAGGCGTTCAACGACGCGGTGGGGCACCAGGCGGGCGACGCCTGCCTGGCGGCGATCGCGGGCGTGGCGCGGCGGGCCTGCGGGCGGCCCGGCAGCCTGGCCTGCCGCTGGGGCGGCGACGAGTTTCTGGTGGTGTTGCCCGCCACCGACCTGCCCGCGGCGGCCGCCGTCGCCGACGACGTGCTCGCGGCGGTTCGCGGCCTGCCCGGCGATCCAGCCGCTCGCCGGCTCACCGTTTCGATCGGCGTGTCGGCCACCGTACCTGCGTCGGATGGCGATGCGGGTGCGCTCGTCGCCGCGGCCGACCGGGCGATGTATGCGGCCAAGGAGTCGGGGCGGGATCGCCGCGTGGCGGCGCATGCCTGACCGGGCCTGCAGCGGGTTTCGCGGGCGGTTGTCCGGGTCCGATGGTGCCGCGGGGCCGGGCCTCCGATAATCCGCCGCATGTCGTCATCCGGGATCCAGCACTCCGAAGTCCTGCGCGGAAAACTCGGCCTCGGCCGGGACCTCACCGGCCGGATGCTGTTTCTCGGCACGGGCACGAGCACGGGCGTGCCGCTCGTCGGCTGCGGCTGCGAGACCTGCACCAGCGGCGACCTGCGAGACGTGCGGACCCGCACCAGCGTGCTCCTGGGCCTCCCCGGCGGGCACCTGCTTGTCGACACCACGCCCGACCTCCGCGGCCAGCTCCTGCGCGAGCGGATCGGCCGCGTCGACGCCGTGCTCTACACGCACGACCACGTGGATCACGTGTATGGCCTCGACGACCTGCGGCCGGTGTGCTTCGCCACCGGCCGCTCGATCCCGCTCTACTGCGAGGAGCGGGTGGAGAACCGGATCCGCAAGGCCTTCGACTACGCCTTCGCGGCGGGACCGCCGCTGGGCGGTGGCGTGCCGAAGGTGACCTTCGAGCGAATCGCGACCGGGCCGTTCGACCTGTTCGGCACGACGATCACCCCCCTGCGGTTGCGGCACGGCGTGTTCGACGTGCTCGGATTCCGATTTGGCAACGTCGCCTACTGCACCGACACCAACTTCATCCCGGACGACACCTGGCCGCTGCTCGCGGGGCTCGACGTGCTCGTGCTCGACTGCCTGCGGTTCACCCGCCATCCCACGCACTTCTCGCTCGACGAGGCCCTGGCCGCGGCGGCCCGCGCCGGGGCAAAGCGGACGCTGCTGGTGCACATGGCCCACGACGTTCGCCACGCGGCGCTCGAGGCCACGCTGCCGCCCGGCGTGGAGCTCGCGACCGACGGCCTCGAAGTGCCACTGAGCTGAGGCGTGCCCGCGGGCCAACGCGGGGTGCGGCCGTACGGCTTACGCCGTGACGCTTCCCGGATCAGGACGCCGCACTCGTGTGAGCGATGCGGGTAGCCCGAGGCTCACGGCCGAGCCGCAGCGAGTTGGCGATCACGGAGAGAGAGCTG
>CAXNJC010000283.1:0-3396 GCA_964202525.1 Pirellulales bacterium | reverse complement strand
GTCCGACAAGCTCGTGATCCTGAACGACACCGACAACGACGGCACGGCCGACACGAGCACGGTGTTCTATGACAAGCTCCACTGCCCGACGGGATTCCAGTTCTTCGACGGCGGCGTGCTCGTGATGGACCAGCCGCGGATGCTCTGGCTCAAGGACACCGACGGCGACGACAAGGCCGACGTCGTGGTGCACGTGCTCGACGGCTTCGCGACCGAAGACACGCACCACACGGCAGGCGCCTTCGAGGCCAGCCCGGGCGGCCTGCTCCACATGCTCGAGGGTGTGGCGATGAGCACGGCCCTCGAGACGCCCTGGGGGCCGTTTCGCAACTTCGGCTCGTCGGGCGGCTACGTGCTCGACCCGCGGACGTGGCGGATCAGCCACTTCACGACGCCGGGCTACGGGAATCCGTGGTGCTACGTGTTCAACGAGTGGGGCCAGGGCATCTGCGGCGACGGCACCGGCGCGTCGCAGCACTGGGACACGCCGCTCTCTGGCAGGCAGTATGGCGGCCGCAAGGGCATGAATGCCGTGTTTCCGACCGAGGGCATGCGGCCCGTCGTCGGCAGCGAGTACCTCCGCACCCGGCAGTTTCCCACCGACGTGCAGGACCACTTCATCTATGCCTGCGTGATCAACATGAACGGTCTGCCCCGTTGGAAGATCTCCGACGACGGGGCGGGCTACAAGGGCGAGCGGGTCAGGCACGATCCGGCCGATCCGAAGACGCCGTTCGATCTCCTCAAGAGCACCGACAAGCACTTCCGGCCGGTCGACCCGCAGATCGGCCCCGACGGGGCGCTCTGGTTCGGCGACTGGGCCAATCCGCTGATCGGCCACATGCAGTACAGCCAGCGGGATCCCAACCGCGACCATGTGAAGGGGCGGATCTACCGGCTCGTCTACGCCGAGAAGCCGCTGCTCGAACCGGCCACGCAGTTCGGCCGGTCGACCCGCGATGTGCTCGAGCAGCTGCAGGCGCCCGAGTGGCGGACCCGCTACCGGGCCCGGGCCGATCTCCAGGCCCGTCCGCAGGCGGAGGTGCTCGCGGCGGCGGCGGAGTGGCTGGCCGGCCTCGACTCGTCGTCCCTGCCGGCCGACGTCGCCGACCGCCTGAAGACTGAGGTGCTCTGGCTCCAGCAGAGCTTCCATGCGGTCGAGCCCGGGCTCCTGAGTACGCTCTTGAAGGCCCCCACGCCCGACGCCCGGGCGGCCGCCACGCGGGTGCTCGCCGACGAGCGGGATCGCGTGTCCGGCGCCGCCGCGCTCCTGGCGGTGCAGGCCGTCGATCCGCACCCCCGCGTGCGGTGCGAGGCCGTCCGCGGCCTGAGTTTCGTGTCCACGCTCGACGCGATGCGGGCCGTCGTGGCCGCGGCCGACGTCGCGCCGTCCGACCGCTACGTCGACTACACCTGCGACGCCGCCCTGGGGGCGAATGTCGCCGCCTGGCGGAAGCTGCACGACGCCGGCCAGTTCGTGAAGGCCGGCTCGCCGGCGGCCCGGATCGTCGACAGCGTGCTCGGCCTGGAGAAGAAGGCGCAGGAGATCCTGCCCTTCCTCGGCATCCTCACGAGCAAGGAGCCGCAGCCCGAGGAGGCCCGCAGCAAGGCGATGCAGGCGCTCGCCGACATGAAGGGGGGCAGCCGCGACAACGGCAAGGTCGTGTTCCGCCGCGTGTGCACCGCCTGCCACAAGTTCGGCTCGGAGGGCTCCGAGTTCGGGCCGGAGATCAACGGCGTCGCCAAGCGGCTCTCGCCCTACAAGCTCGTCGAGTCGATCATCGACCCCAACGCGGAGGTGGCCGAGAAGTATCTCTCCACGGCGATTCTCACCGAGGACGGCCGCAGCATCGTCGGTCTCCTCGTGAGCGAGACGCCCGAGCACGTCGTGATCTTCGATGGCAAGGAGCCGAAGAAGATCCCGGTCGCGGAGATCGACGAGCGGACGCAGCTCAAGCAGAGCAGCATGCCCGAGGGCCTCGCGGCGACGCTCTCGCCCAACGAGTTTCTCGACGTGATCGCGTTTCTCAAGTCGATGAAGTAGACGCCCTCGCCCGGCATCGCCTTCATGGTCTGGGAACAATCCTATGATCCGCTCGGCTCGCCCTGGCTCTCCGCGGCGATCGCGGCGCTGCCCTTGGGCGTGCTGCTCGGACTCTTGGCCTTCGCCGGCTGGTCCGGCAGGCGGGCGGCGGTGGCGGGGCTCGTCGCGGCCCTGGCGATCGCCGTCGGTGTGTTCGGCATGCCCGCCGGCGCCGCGGCGGCCGCGGCCGTCAACGGGGCGCTGTTCGGCCTGTTTCCGATCGGCTGGATCATCGTGGCCGCGATGTTCCTTTATCGGCTGTGCGTCGAGGCGGGGGCGCTCGAGGTCATGAAGCGGTCGGTGACCGGGCTCTCGCCCGACCATCGAATCCAGGCCCTGCTCGTCGCCTTCTCGTTCGGCGCGTTTCTGGAAGGGGCGGCCGGCTTCGGGGCTCCCGTCGCGATCTCGGCGGCGCTGCTGGTCGGAGCAGGGTTTCCGGCCCTGGAGGCGGCGTGCCTCGCGCTCGTCGCCAACACGGCGCCGGTGGCCTTCGGTGCCCTGGGCACGCCTATCATCACGCTCGCACGGGTCACCGGCCTCGACGAACGGGCGATCTCGGCGATGGCCGGACACCAGCTGCCATTCTTCTCGCTCGTGGTGCCGGCCTGGATGGTGTGGATGATGGCGGGCCAGCGCGGGCTCGTCGGGGTCTGGCCGGCCGTGTTCGTCTGCGGGGGCACGTTCGCTGCGGTGCAGTATGCGATGGCCACGTTCGTGGGTGCCGCGCTCGTCGACGTGGTGGGCGGTGTGGCGAGCCTCGCGGCGCTCGCCGCCTTCCTGCGGGTCTGGACGCCCGGCTCGATCTGGCGGCACGGCGAAGGCTGGTCGCGACCGATCCCGGGTGGGAACGCCGCCGCCGATGGGCCGGGCCGCATCGCGTGGGCATGGATGCCATGGGTGTTCCTGTCGGTGGCGGTGTTCGCCTGGGGGCTGGCGCCGGTGAAGGCGGTGCTCGAGGGTCGCGGCGAGCATGCGCTCCTGCCACGGGCCGTCGTCGCTCCTGAGTTCGGCGTGCCCATGCTCGACGGCCGCATCGCGAAGGTGCCCCCGGCCACCCGGGAGCCCCGCGAGCTCGAACGGGCGGTGTACCGGTTCAACTGGCTCTCCGCCGCCGGCACCGGAATCCTGGCCGCGGCGGTCGTCTCGATCCCGTGGCTGGGCGTGGGCTGGCGGCGGGCTGGTCGCATCGCCCTCGACACGCTCCACGGCCTCGGGGAGTCGCTGGTCACGATCGCGGCGATGCTGGCGCTCGCCTTCGTCACCCGCTATTCGGGGACCGACGTGATCCTCGGCCTGGCGATGACGCGCACGGG
>CAXNJC010000282.1:0-3397 GCA_964202525.1 Pirellulales bacterium | reverse complement strand
GCTCGTGGTGCCCGACAAGGAGCGGACCTTCGACCGCCAGCGACCGGTCACCACGCTCGAGCACCTCGTCGAGGATCACCGGTCCCCCGACCGGACCCGCGACTACGCCCACTACGAAGAGTTCTACGCCCTCGCGCAGCCGGTGCCCGAGTTCGCCCGGGCGCGGGCGGTGGAGCGGAAGTTCGCCGAGGGCTACGCGATCCACTACCACGTCTGGACCCACGACAGCTTCAGGGAGATGCTCGACCACGTCGAACGGGAGGTCTGCCCGTGGTCGCACGTCTGGACCCACACCGCGGTCGCCGACGAATCACGGTGCATCGAGTTCTACGCCGTGCTCGTGAAGTGACCCTCCACGTGCGGGCCGCGGTATCCTGATGACCGGTCACCGCGTGCTGCGGTGCGTCCACGGGATCCGCCATGAACCCCACGCTCGTCCGCGCCGTCCGCCTCCGCTGCCCGAACTGCGGCACAGGGAAGCTCTTTCGTGGCCCGTTTCGCATGCACGACGCCTGCTCCGCATGCGGGGCGAGCTTCAAGCGGGAGCAGGGGTTCTATCTCGGGTCGATCTACATCAACTACGGCGCCACCGTGATCGGCACCGGGGCCCTCTATGCTCTGCTCGTGCTCGGGTTCGGCTGGTCGCACGAGGCGGCCCTGGCCATCTGCCTGGTCGCGGCGGTGGTGTTTCCCGTCGTCTTCTTCCGCTGGGCCCGGAGCCTGCTGCTCGCGCTCGACGGCTCCGTGAACCGGCAGCAGCGGGCCGGGGCGGATGCCGGCAGCGACGCGCGGAGCCTGGCCGGCGACGATGCCCGCGCCGGCTGCGCGATGGGAGTGGGCCTGGCGCTGATCCTGCTGTTCGGTCTCGGCATGGCGCTGGTCACGATCCTGTTCACCGTCGACGCCGCGGCCGCGGAGATCGGGCCGACCGTGGGCTCGATCGAGCGGCTCGATCCGCGGTTCGACGACCTCGTGCCCCGCGACGCTACGATCGACGTGCTGGCGATGGGGTTCGACTGGGCCGAAGGCCCGGTCTGGCTGCCGGCCGCCGAAGGCCGCGAGGCCTGCCTCCTGTTCTCCGACATTCCCCGGAATCGCATCAACCGCTGGCGGCCCGGCAAGGGTGTGGACGTGTTCCTCGAGCCGTCGGGGTTCAGCGGGCCCGATCCGTACGGCCGTGAGCCGGGCTCGAACGGCCTCGCCCTCGACCGTGAGGGCCGGCTGCTCCTCTGCGAGCATGGCGACCGCCGCGTGTCGCGGCTCGAGCGGCATGGCGGCCGGCGGACGCTCGTGGACGCGTTCGATGGCAAGCGGCTCAACAGCCCGAACGACGCGGCCGTCCACTCGTCGGGCGCGATTTACTTCACCGATCCGCCCTACGGTCTGCCGAAGCAGTGGGACGACCCGCGGCGGGAGCTCGATTGGTGCGGCGTCTACCGGCTTGCCGGCGACGGTGGGCTCACGCTGGTGTGCCGCACGATGACGCGTCCCAACGGCATCGCCTTCTCCCCCGACGAGCGGACGCTCTACGTGGCGCAGTCGGATCCCCGGGCCCCGATCTGGCGGGCCTTCGCCGTCCGCGACGACGGCACGCTCGACGAGGGCCGCATCTTCTTCGACGCCACGGCCCTGGCCAAGGACCGTCGCGGACTACCCGACGGCCTGAAGGTGGATCGCAGCGGCACGCTCTTCGCCACGGGCCCCGGCGGCGTGCTGGTGATCGCCCCCGACGGCACGCACCTCGGCACGCTGCTGACGGGTCAGGCAACGGCCAACTGCGCCTTCGGCGAGGACGGCCGCACGCTCTTCATCACGGCCGACTCGCTCCTCTGCCGCGTCCGCCTCGCCGCACCGTAGGCACAGCCGCCCGGGCCATCCATGTCGCTCCCGGAATCCGCGACGTCGTCGGGGCCTCGAGCCTTGACCTTCCGTACACCGGTCATGTCCAGTGGTCTTCATGAAGATCAACGCCGCTGAATTCAAGGCTCGCTGCCTGCGGCTCCTCGACGAGGTCAGCCGAACGGGCGAGGAACTCGTCATCCTCAAGCGCGGGCGGCCGGTGGCCCGTCTGGTGCCGGCGCGCGACGACAAGGCGTGGCTCGCCCTTCGCGGCCGCGGAGGGTTCACGGGGGATCCATTCGCAAGCGTCGTGGAGGAATCGGAGATAGACGTCTTGCGATGACGAAGTCGCCGCTTCTCGACACGCACGTCTGGATCTGGTGGATGCTCGGCGATCCCCGGCTTTCTGACCGCGAGCGAACGGTGCTGGACGACCTTCCAAGTGGTCAGCGCCCCCGCCTCTGCGACATCAGTCTCCGGGAGGTTGCGATACTCGTGCAGCTCGGTCGGCTACGACTCGACGATGCCCTCGAGGATTGGTTGCGCATCGCCGCTTCACCGGCCACGGTCGAGGTGATCCCCGTCACGCCCGCCGTCGTCGCCGAGTGAATCGCCTGCCGCCGACCTTTCACCAGGATCCTGCCGATCGACTCATCGTGGCCACGGCCCGAGCCGGCAGGCTGCCGTTGGCCACGCACGACGCTCGCATCCGCCGATCGCGGCAGACGCCGCTCTGGGTTGCGTAGCCGTACGGCACCCGGTTGACCCGCATCAGACGATGCCGCGGCTCTCGAGCAGCGCGATCACCGCATCGACGCACTTCGCCACCGGCCACTCGTGGGTCGGCAGCGCGAGATCCGGCTTCGTCGGCGGCTCGTAGGGGGCCGACACGCCGGGGAAGTTCGCGATCTCGCCCGCGTCGGCCAGGGCATAGTGGCCGTCGGTGTCCCGCGCGCGGCAGATCTCGATCGGGGCCGCGAGGTGCACGACCACGAACCGGTCCTGACCGATCCGCTCCGCGGCCTTTCGCCGCACGTCCTCGTCTGGCGCCACGAACGCCGCCAGGCAGATCACGCCGGCGTCGTTGAACAGGTGGGCCACCTCGACGGACCGACGGAGGTTCTCGCTCCGCTCCCGCGCCGAGAACCCGAGGTCCTTGCTGATCCCCTGCCGCATCGCCGTGCCGTCGAGCACCACGACCGCCCGGCCCGCATCGAACAGCCGCCGCTCCACCGCCCGCGCCAGCGTGCTCTTGCCCGCACCCGGCAGGCCCGTGAGCAGCACCGTGGCCGGCTTCTGACCGAAGCGGGCCTCCCGCTCCGCGGCGGTCACGTCGCTGTAGCGATCGGCGGCCGTCTCGGCGCCGCCCCACTCGACCTGCGACTCCTCCTCGGCCTCGCGGTCGAGGATCATACCGGCCGCCACCGTGGCGTTGGTGAGCCGGTCGATCATGATGAACGCGCCGGTGGAGCGGTTCTTGCGGTAGGCGTCGTAGGCGATCGGACTCGTGAGCGTGACGCCACAGCGGCCGATCTCGTTGAGCGCGAGCGTCGGCGCT
>CAXNJC010000281.1:0-3413 GCA_964202525.1 Pirellulales bacterium | reverse complement strand
CTTCACGAAGGCCCAGTGCGCGCGGTACTCGGCCCCCGCCGCGATCCAGCCAGCGAGGATCCGCTTCTCGTCGTCCGAGAGCGTCACCTTCGCGTGGGGCGGCGGCATCACGAGGTCGGGATCCGTGCTCGTGATCCGGGCGACGAGCTCGCTGTCGTCGGGGTGCCAGGGCACGATCGCCCGGGCTCCGCTGTCGAGCGGTGCGAGGGCCGCATCGCGTAGGTCAAGCCGCAGCCCAGCCTCCTGCCGCTCCTCGTCGGGACCGTGGCACTTGAAGCAGCGGTTGGAGAGGATCGGCCGCACTTCGCGGGCAAAGTCGGGGCCTTCGCCACGGCCGGGCCCGCCGGACGACAGCAGGGCGACGGCGGACAGCAGCATCCGCATCCTGTTCATGAACGGATTTTCGCACGGCCGACCCGCCTCGGCCAGTCGTTTTTCGGCCGATTCGACCCGTCGCGTCGGCGAGGGTATGACTGTGATTGGTTCGGATTCCGGTTCGGTTCGCCCCGAGGCACCGTCGCGTCGATGACAGACCCCCGCCAGCCGTTCTCGATTCAGCGTGGTCCGGGCGGCATCGATTTCCGGGGGCTGGCCGCCCTCGGACTGCTCGCCCTGCTCGCCGCGGGGCTCGCCCGGGGCGTCTATACCGTCGGCCCGGAGAGCGTGGGCGTGGTGCAGCGGTTCGGCCGATTCATCGGCACGGTCGGGCCGGGCCTGCGGTTCAAGGTCCCCTTCGGTGTCGACACGGTGACGATCCTGCCGGTCAAGCGGCAGTTGAAGATGGAGTTCGGGTTCGGCTCGCCCGGCGTGACCAACCCCGACCAGGTTTCGCCCGAGCAGTCGAGGGAGAGCGACATGGTCACGGGCGACCTCAACGCCGCCCACGTGGAGTGGGTCGTGCAGTACGAGATCGCCGATCCCGAGGCCTACCTGTTCAACATGCGGGAGCCGGGGCCCACGCTTCGCGACCTCGCCGAGAGCGTGATGCGCGAGGTGGTGGGTGACCGCACGGTCGACGAGGTGCTCACGATCGGCCGCCAGGGGATCGAGACCGATGCAATCGCGCGACTGACGGCGCTTGTGCAGGAGCTGAAGATGGGCCTGCGGGTGCAGCAGGTGCAGCTCAAGAACGTGCATCCACCGACGCCGGTGCAGCGGTCGTTCGACGAGGTGAACCGCGCCCAGCAGGAGCGGGAGCAGATGATCAACCAGGCCAACGGCGAGTACAACAAGGTGGTGCCCCGGGCCAGCGGCGAGGCCCAGCGGCAGCTCAGCGATGCCGAGGGCTACGCGCTCAAGCGGGTCAATGAAGCCGAGGGCGACGTGGCGAGGTTCCGGGCGCTCCTCGAGCAGTACGACAAGGCGCCCGACGTCACCCGCCGCCGCCTGTACCTCGAGACGATGGCGGATGTGCTCCCGAAGCTCGGCGGGAAGATCATCCTCGACGAGGACGCTAGCCAGTTCCTGCCGCTGATGAACCTGCCCGCGCCGCGGTCCGAATCCCCGAGGGCCACGCGATGACCGCGCTGCCGATCAATCACCCCCTGCTGCAGTGGTCGCGGCGGCTCACCGACTGGCTCTTCTCCCCGCTCGGCGGGGCGGCCGCGGCGCTCCTCGCGATCCTCGTGTTCGGCTGCGCCTACACGGTCGACCAGACCGAGCAGGTGGTGCTCACGCAGTTCGGTCGGCCCGTGGGCGAACCGATCAACTCCAACCGCGGCGGCGGCTCGGGGCCGGGCCTCCGCTTCAAGATCCCGTTCGTGCAGCAGGCCAACCGGTTCGAGAAGCGCATCCTCGAGTGGGACGGCCCGCCGAGCGAGATGACCACCCGCGACAAGCTCTACGTGGTCGTCGACACGTTCGCCCGCTGGCGGATCGTCGACCCGCTCGTCTACTTCCAGAGCCTCCGTGACGAGCGGAGTGCCCTGTCGCGAATCGACGACATCATCGGCAGCGAAACCCGCAACGTGATCGCCCGCCACGACCTGATCGAACTGGTCCGCTCCGACAAGGCCCGCAAGCCCGAGCAGGACGCCACGCTCGCCGAGGCGTCGGCCACGGTCGGCACGCTCCCCCCGATCCAGTTCGGCCGCAAGGGGCTCGAGCGGGAAATCCTGGCCGCCGCCGCGCCGAAGATGGGCATCTGGGGCATCGAGCTGCTCGACGTCCGCTTCAAGCGGGTGAACTACAAGGATGGCGTGATCGAGAAGATCTACGACCGGATGATCTCGGAGCGGATGCAGATTGCGGAGCGGTTCCGTTCGGAAGGCGCCGGCGAGGCCGCGAAGATCGACGGCCGACGCGAGAAGGACCTGCAGCGGATCCAGTCCGACGCCTACCGCAAGGTGCAGGAGGTGAAGGGTGATGCCGACGCGAAGGCCTCGGAGGTGTATGCCCGGGCCTACACATCGAGCCCGTCCGCGGCCGACTTCTACTCGTTCCTGCAGACGCTCGACACCTACCGCAAGACCCTCGGCAGTGACTCCACCGTGGTGTTCACCACCGAGAGCGATTTCTTCCGGCTGCTGAAGCGGATCGATCCGCCGCCGCCCGCCCCCTGATGGCGTGGCGGTCGCGACCCGCGGCGATTCGTCCCGGGATCGCCGTTGCATGGCCCGCGCCTCCCGGCCACACTCGGGTCTCCCCCTGTCCAGGGGTCGCCCAGCCGTTCCACCCAGGATCCACCGATGCGCACCGGCAATCCCGCGCTCAATGCCACCACGTTCGAGAACTTCGGCGTCTATCGCCGCCAGGAGACGGGCAGCGTTGCCACGAGTGGCATGACGATTCTCGGCACCGTCCACAAGACGCTGTTCCTGCTGGCGCTGGCTGTCGGCTCCGCGTGCTTCACGTGGTCCCGGACCGCAGCGGTCGCGGAGGCGGGGCCTGGCGCGGGGATCGACGCCGCGGCGGGCTGGGTCGTCGGCGGTGCCCTCGTGGCGCTGGTGGCCGGGTTCGTGATCTGCTTCAAGCACACCTGGTCGCCGATCCTCGCGCCGGTCTATGCGATCGCCGAGGGGCTGCTGTTGGGCGGCGTGTCGGCGAGTTTCGAGGCCCGGTATCCGGGCATCGTGGTACAGGCGGTGGGCTGCACGTTCGGCACGCTCTTCTGCCTTCTGCTCGCCTACCGTTCGGGGATGATCCGTGCGACCGAGAACGTCAAACTCGGGATTGTGGCGGCTACCGGAGGAATCGCGCTGCTCTACCTGGCGATGTTCGTGGCCGGACTCTTCGGCTTCACACTGTTCTCCGCACTCTACGGCAGCGGCCTGGTGGGCGTCGGGTTCAGCGTGGTCGTGGTGGCGATCGCGGCCCTCAACCTGGTGCTCGACTTCGACTTCATCGAGCAGGCCGCCGAGCGGGGAGCACCCAAGTATCTCGAATGGTATGGTGCCTTTGCCCTGATGGTCACG
>CAXNJC010000280.1:0-3423 GCA_964202525.1 Pirellulales bacterium | reverse complement strand
AGGACCGCCAGCGGCGCCGGGGTCGTGTCGTGGTCGTGCGTCGCGCGGGTCGCTCCCAGGAGATCGACTCCCGGCGCGGCCGCATCGTCCGCGAACTCCGGGGCGTCGAGGCCCAGGGTCGCAGGCTGGTCGGCGACGGCCTCGCTGCCCGCGATCGCCGACAGCAGCCGCCCCACCGCCAGGGCGCTCGCGGGCCGCTGCCGCGGGTCCTTGGCCAGCAGGCGTGCGACGAGTTCGTCGAGCTGCGGGGGCACTCCTGCGGCCACGTCGATCAGCCGCGGCGGGGTCTCGGTCTGCTGGCGGCGGAGCACGTCCCGAATCTCGCCGCCGCGAAACGGGGGGCGGCCCGCGAGCATCGTGAACATCACGAGGCCCAGCGCGTAGAGATCGACCCGGTGGTCCACCGCGTGCCCCGCGGCCTGCTCGGGCGCCATGTACTCCGCCGTGCCCACCACGGTGCCGGCGACCGTCTCCCCCGCCGACCCGAACAGCTTCGCGATCCCGAAGTCGGCGAGCTTGACCGGCGCCTCGGCGTCGGGCTCGTCCGGGAACAGCAGGTTGGCCGGCTTGAGGTCGCGGTGGACGACGCCGTGGTCGTGAGCCGACTTCAGGGCCCGCGTGATCGCCAGTCCAATCTCCACCGTCTCCCGCCAGTCGAACCGCCGGCCGGCGCGGAGCAGTCTCTCGAGGCTCCTGCCCCGCACCAGTTCCATCGCGAAGAACGGCAGACCGTCCTCGTCGCCGAAGGCCAGTAGCCTCACGATGCACGGGTGGCGCAGGGCCTTGAGCGTCTCGATTTCCGCAAGAAACCGCCGCTGCATCGTCGGATCGTCGCCGAGGTGCGCGGCCAGCGTCTTGACCGCCACCCGCTCCCCGGTGCGGCCGTCGGTCGCCTCGTAGACCGCGCCCATGCCTCCCCGGCCGAGCAGGGCGGTGATCGCGTACGGTCCGAGCTGCGTCGGCTGCATGAGGGGAGTGTAGTCGCCCCCGCGGCGGCGTCGCACGTCGGAGAGCGCGGTCGTCGGGTACAACGGTCGTCCCCGGCCGGAGCCGGCCGACTCCCGGAGGCGACGATGAGCGATCGAGGCGACACGCGGCTGCTGCCTGCCGACACCAACCAGGCCCGTGGACTGGCCGATTACGCCCTGGACTTCCTTGCCCGCGATCCCCGTCCGGTCGGCGCGGCGACCCTGCGGCTGCTCGAGCGGTTCCACCTCGACAGCGTGGGCTGCGGGGTCTCGGCCCTGGCTGCGGGAGCCAACGCGCCCACGGTGCTGCGGTGCGAGGCGCTGGCCACCCCCCCCATGGCCGGCAGCCGCGGCGCGACCTGCTTCGGTTCGTTGCGACGGTGCCTCGTGGAGCGGGCGGTCGCGGCCAACGCGTCGGCCGTCCGCGAATGGGATTCCAACGGCACCAACTTCGGCCACGACGCCGCGAAGGGACGGACCGCGGGCGAGTTTGGCCACAACGACTATTACCCCGTGGCCGTCGCAGCGGCCGGCGAAGCGGGCCTCGGCGGCGACGCCACGCTGCGGCTGATGCTCCTGATCGACGAGATCCGCGGCCGGCTCGCCGAGGTGTTCGCGCTGCGTCGCTATGCGATCGACCACGTGCACCACGGCGCGGTGGCCTCGGCTGTCGCCTGGGCCGCCGCCCTGGGCGGTACGGCCGACCAGATCGAGTCGGCGATCGGCATGGTGGTCGCCCACTACGTGCCGTTTCGCGCGATCCGAGCGGGCCATCAGCTCTCCGACAGCAAGGGAGCCTCGGCGGCGCTGTCGTCGGAGGTGGCGGTGATGGCGGCGCGGCGGGCCCTCGCCGGCTTCGTCGGCCCGCGCGACGTGTTTCGCAACCCGCTGGCGATCTACCGTAAGAACGAGCCCTGCCCCGACGGCCGCAGCCCCTTCGATCTCGAACTCGGGCTCAGTGGCGATGCCTTCGCCATCCACGCGATGCACTTCAAGCTGGGGCTCTACGAGCACCAGTCGGCCGGCGCCCTGCAGTCGCTGGTCGATCTGTTCGCAGCCCGGCCCGGGCTCGCCGCCGACCTCGACGGGATCCGACGGATCACGGTGCGGATCTACGAGCCCGCCTTTTCGATCATCGCCGATCCGGCCAAGCGGACGCCCACCACTCGACAGTCCGCCGACCATTCGCTCCCCTACATTCTCGCCAGGACGCTGCTCAAGGCCCGGGCGGCGGCCGCGTCGGGAGCAGCCCTCGGCTGGGAGTCGCTGATGCTGCTGCCCGACGACTACTCCGACGAATCGATTCGCGATCCGGCGATCGCCAGGCTGATCGACGCCATCGCGATCGAACACGGTGGGGCCGACTACGACGTCCGCTACCCCGAGGGCATCCCCACGAGCGTCGCTGTCGAGCATGCAACCCTCGGCCGACTCGGCGGGGATCTCGTGGCCTTCCCGCTGGGGCACGCGCGGGCCAATGTCGCGGCGACCGCCGCCGTGGTCGATCTGAAGTTCGAGCGGCTGGTGGCCGGAGGCGTCGCCGATCCCGCCGCGCTGCGGCAGCGGATGTCGCTGGCCGGACGATCCCCCGCCGAGATCGCGGAGCTGTATGCGTTTCCCATTCACGGGTGTGATCCCGGTTGACAAGCCCGCCGGCGTCTCGTCGCGCCGCGTGGTCGACGCCGTGGCCCGGGCCCTCGGCATGTCCGCGGTCGGCCATGCCGGCACGCTCGATCCGCTCGCCCAGGGCGTGGTGGTTGTGTGCGCGGGGCATGCCACCAAGCTCGTGGAGCACGTCCATCGGCAGCCGAAGCACTACGTGGCCACGTTTCTGCTCGGCCGCTCGAGCCCGTCGGACGACTTCGAGACGCCGATGGAGCCGGAGATCGATCCGCGGATGCCGCCGCGGCATGACCTGGATGCGGCGCTCGAAGGCTTTCGCGGCGACATCCTCCAGCGGCCCTGCGACTACTCGGCCGTCCACGTCGACGGCAAGCGTGCCTACCGCCTGGCCCGCAAGGGACGGTCGATGGAGCTCGCCGCCAAGCCCGTGCGGATCGACCGCCTGGAGGTGACCGCCTACGACTGGCCGCGGCTTGGCCTCGACATCGTCTGTTCCTCCGGCACCTTCGTGCGGGCGATCGGCCGCGATCTCGCCCTGGCGCTCGGCACGCGGGCGGTGATGGAGTCGCTCGCCCGCACCGCGGTCGGGCCGTTCACCCGCGAGCGGGCGTTGCCGCTCGATCAAGTGACGCCGGAATCAGTCGGTGGCGGGCTTCTGCCCGCGCTCACGGCGGTGCCCCTGCTGCCGCGGATCGTGCTCTCGGGCGACCTGCTCGACCGCGTGGTCAGCGGCGCCATCGTGCCGGTTGAAGGAGCACCCGAGGAACTCGCCGCCATCGACGAGGCCGGCGACCTGGTCGGGTTGCTGCGCCGGCACGACTCGGGCGGCTAC
>CAXNJC010000279.1:0-3424 GCA_964202525.1 Pirellulales bacterium | reverse complement strand
TGCTGATCAACCGGCTGGCGAAGACCAAGTCGAACAGCGAGTTCCTCATGAGCCTCAAGTCGTGAACGGCCGGGAGCAGTCGCGATGAGCCATGTGCCTGCGCCACGGATCCTCGAAGGAGGCGGCGATCGATTGCCGGCGGGCGCCAGGGTGGCCGTGGCGGTCGCCCGGTGGAACGAGCCGGTCACCCGCCGGCTGCTCGAGGGGGCGATGCACGCGCTGGCCGCCGCGGGCCTGCCGGCATCGGCTGTCGACGTCGCCTGGGTTCCCGGGTCTTTCGAACTGCCCTTCGCCGCCGACCGCTTCGCCGCCACCGGCCGCTACGCCGGCGTGATCTGCCTGGGGGCGATCATCAAGGGCGAGACGTCGCACGACCATCACATCGCCAACGCCGCCGCCGCCGGGATCGAGCGGGTGGCCCGCCACCGGGGCCTGCCCGTGATCTTCGGGGTGCTGACCTGCGACACGCTGGCTCAGGCAATGGCGCGGGCCGGGGGTGATGCCGCCGATTCGTTCGCCGGCAACAAGGGGGCTGAGTCGGCGGCAGCCGTCGTCGACATGATCGCAGTCGTGGCGGCGATCACGTCGAGAGGGGGGGCGTCGTGAGCCGTCGCAGCCGGGCCCGAGAGGTCGCCCTTCAGTCGCTCTACCGCGCCGACGTGGGCGGGGCCGTCGAGCCGCGGGATCGCGACCGCTTTCACCGCGGTCGGCTCCGGTCGGTGGAGTTGGCCGCGTTCGCCGATGCCCTCGTCGAGGGCGTCGATGGCCACCGCAGCGAGATCGACGCGCTGCTCGACGGCAGGAGCGTCAACTGGCGGGTGTCGCGGATGGCGGCGACCGACCGGGCCGTGCTGCGGATCGCCGTGTTCGAACTGCTCCACACCGACACGCCCGGCCCCGTGGCGGTCGACGAGGCCATCGAACTCGCCCGCCGGTATGGCAGCGTCGATTCGCCCGCCTTCGTGGCGGGCATCCTCGGTGCCATCCTCGCCGATCGCGACGGCCGCTCGCGGCCGGCCGCCGGCTGACGCCCGGAGATTACCCGCCCATGGCACTGTTTCGTTTTGGCCGCAAGGAGGAGCCCCGCGTCGAGGCCGAGGCCGCGGAGCCCGCTCCGGTGGAGGCTGCCAAGCCGAGCTTCCTCGACCGCCTCAAGGCGGGGCTCGCCAAGACGGCGAAGGTGCTCTCCACCGACGTCCGCGACATCTTCAAGCGCGAAGGCCGGCTGGTCGACGACGAGTTCCTCGGGGAGCTGCGGGCGGCGCTCGTGAAGACCGACATGGGGCCGGCGGCCGCGGAGGCGATCGTGGCCGACGTCCGCGAGCGGCTCCGGGCCCGCGTGGTCGATCCCGACGTGGTTCTCGACTCGATCCGCACGCAGCTCCTATCGCGGCTGAAGCCGGCCGAGGCGGGCATCGCCGCCGCGGCCTCCGGCCCGACGGTGATCCTCGTGACGGGCGTGAACGGCTCGGGGAAGACCACCTCGATCGCGAAGCTCGCGAGGCTCTTCATCCGCGACGGCAAGCGGGTCGTGCTCGGCGCCGGCGACACCTTCCGGGCGGCGGCCGTCGAGCAGCTCGCGATGTGGGCCGGGCGGCTCGGCGCGGAGATCGTGCGGGGTGAGCCGGGCTGCGATCCGGCGAGCGTGGCCCATCGGGCGGTGGCCCGGGCCGTGGAGGGCGGATTCGACGTCTGCATCGTCGACACGGCCGGCCGGCTGCAGACGCAGGCCAACCTCATGCAGGAGCTGGCCAAGATCAGGCGGGTGATCGCCAAGCAGGTGCCTGACGCGCCGCACGAGACGCTCCTGGTGCTCGATGCCACCGCCGGGCAGAACGCCCTCTCCCAAGCCAAGGGCTTCACGGAGGCGGCGGGCTGCACGGGGATCGTGCTCGCGAAACTCGACGGGTCCGCCCGCGGCGGTGTGATCGTGCCGGTGGCCGAGCAGTTCGGCCTGCCTGTGAAGTTCGTCGGCGTCGGCGAAACGGCCGACGATCTCGAGCCCTTCCGCCCCGAGGCCTTCCTCGCCGCCCTGCTCGAGGGGTCGTTCGCTGCCGGCGGCTGAACGACGGGTTCGCCCAACCCGCAGGGTCGCCTCCGACCCTCGTCCGGTCGCGAAAACTGTGACGTCCGCGGGCTGCGGAGGCGTTTTTTCGGACCGCTCCCGGTCGATTCCCCACTCCGGGACGTGGGGTAGGGCGGGTGCGGATCGGCGGATTCTGCATCGGCTGGTGGAGCCTGCGTGCCGTGGGGGGATCACGCCGGGCCGCTGGAGCGGCACCGGATTTCACACCGAAGGATTGGGAGTCATTCCGCCATGCGTTTCACCAAGTTCGTGCTGCCCGCGTGGGTGGCGTCCGGCCTGCTGGCCGTTTCCGTGGCGACGGCCGACGACGCGTCGCTGCCGTCCCCGCTCGACCCGAGCCTCTACGGCCAGCTGGCCCAGAACAGCGCGCCGGTCGCCGCCGCGCCGGTGCTGCCGGCCGTGCCGCAGGAGGATGCCTACCAGCTGCGGGCCCTCCCGCCACAGGAGGCCGCTCAGGAGGCTTCGGAGGAAGAGGGGCCCACTCGCTACCTGGAGCTCGAGGCGTTGAAAAGCCGCGGGATCAACACCTACGGCTGGTTCGACGTCGGGATCGGTGCCAACAACTGGGGCAGCCCGTTCAACGGCCCGATCACGTTCAACGACCGCAGCTGGCAGGGCCAGATGAACCAGCTCTACCTCGTCAACGAGAAGCTGCTCGACACCGAGGATGGGCCCGACTGGGGCGGTCGCGTGGACCTGCTCTACGGTACCGACTACATCTACACCACGGCCCGGGGCCTCGACGGCAATCTCTTCTACCAGCCGAATCCGGCCGGTACGGGCGGTGCTCCGTCGTGGGCCTCGAGCAAGGACTACGGTCTGGCGATGCCGCAGCTCTACGGTGAGGTCGGCGCCGCCAACCACGCCGTGAAGTTCGGCCATTTCTACACGATCATCGGGTACGAAGTGGTGCCGGCGATCGGCAACTTCTTCTACACGCACGCCTACACGATGCAGTATGGCGAGCCGTTCACCCACACCGGCATCCTCGACACGTGGACACCCAATGACCAGCTGACGGTCTACGGCGGCATCACGAACGGCTGGGACAACTTCAGCGACCCGATCAACTACTTCGGGATCAACAATCCCGGGTATCCGGGGGCGAACAGCAACGCGGCCTTCCTCGGCGGCGTGACGTTCAAGAACTCGGATGCCACCCAGGCGTTGACCACGTGCGTGTCGAGCGGCAACGAGATCGGCTCGTTCGACTCGGTGTCGGGGCTGGCCAACATCGGCAACCGGTCGGTGCTCAGCACCGTGTACATCAACGAGCTGAGCGACAAGCTGACCTACGTGTTCCAGAACGACAACGGCTGGCAGTTCAACGCGGGCACG
>CAXNJC010000278.1:0-3429 GCA_964202525.1 Pirellulales bacterium | reverse complement strand
CTCGTGGTAGCGGCAGCGGAATCCCGGCGCCGGGCCGAACCATTCCTCGCGGGCCACGGGCCGCACCTGGCGGAGCACGCGGTCGACGTCCCGCTCCTCGTAGAGCGGCAGGGCCGGATGATGCTTCGAGTAGCCCTTGCGGTTGGCGTATTCAGCGTCCTCCATCTGCATTTTGGCGGAGTCGTAGAGGAGCAGCCCCAGCAGGTCGGCCGTCGCGGGCGACGCATACACGGGGCCGGTGAAGCCCTCGCGGGAGAGCCGCGGCAGGTAGCCCGAGTGATCGATGTGGCCGTGCGTCAGCACGACGGCGTCGATGGTGTCCGCGGGGACCGGGAGGGGGATCCAGTTCCGCTCGCGGAGTTCCTTCTCTCCCTGGAAGAGGCCGCAGTCGACGAGGATCCGGTGGCTGCCGGTCTCGACGAGGTGTCGCGACCCCGACACCACGCTCGCCGCCCCGAGGAACGTCAGTCGCGCCATGCGGATTCCCCCTTGCTGATGCCCATCCGGTCGTGTCTGTCACAGCCGGTCATCGGCCGTCGCCCTCGCGGCGCACGAGCGTCCGTCCGGCGACGGCCATGCTCCCGTCGCCGATCGATAACGCTTCCAGCCAGTGGCTTGGGCCTCCGGACTCGTGCGTGGAGGGAATGTAGACCACAAGCACACTGCTGCCGTCCAGTTGACGGATCGACGTCACCATGCCGAGTTGGTCGAACCTCCGCCGCACCTCGGCGAGAACCGGACCACCGGGCAGCGGGATCGCCCCGAGGGATGCCTGCTCCACGGTCACCCCGAGCTGGTTCGGCTCCCGCAGCCGGACCCCGAGAACCACGCTGGCGACGGGCCGCAGGCCGGCCACCGCGAGCCGTGCGGAGGCGGCAATCTGGCGGGGCCTGAAGTCGACCCGTAGGTCTGTGATGCTCTCCGGAAGGACGCCGCGGTGATTCCTCCGCAGGTCGGTGGCGAGCCAGGCGTTGACGTCGTCTTCGGCACACGCCGCCTCCCAGGCACCCTCGCGGATGAAGGCGGCATGAAGGGCCGAGAGCCCTGAGACGAATCGCCGGGCGGCATCCTCCGCGCCCGCCCGTGCCGCGAATGACGGGCCGCGAAAGGCCTCCGGCACTCGCGTCGCTGCCGCGAGGCCGATGGCCGTCACTCCGAGGATGACGATCGCGACTGCGGCGGCCGTTCGCCGCAGACGGCCTGCCCGCGGCGGCGGGACGCTCGGGCTCGGGGGCGGCGGCGGATCATTCATTCCCCGATTCTGACGTCTCGACGCGCTGGAAGAAACCGCGATCGGAACGCCGCCGCCGGGGCCGTCTGCAGACGGCCCCGGCGGACGTGCGCCCTGTGTTTTCAACCGGCGACGCCGAGCAGCCGCGGAATCGGCAGCTCCGTGGCGTCACCCATCACGACCGGCCCGGAGTCGTCATTGAGCTCGTCTCGAAGCACCCGCACGTTCGGTGGCGCCTCGATCCCGATCCGCACCTTGTCGCCGCTGACGCGGACCACCGTGACCACCACCCCGTCTCCCACCCGAATCCGTTCGTTCTGCTTGCGTGACAGTACCAGCATTGAGACCTCCCTTGTCCCCGTGGTTCACCGAATGAATGACATGAATGGAACCATATACCGCACATGGTGTACGCCTGTCAACCGACCGGCCGCGGCCTGTCCGCGAGCCCGCCGCGCGGCCCACCTCACCCTGCCACGACGCTCGGCCGCCGCCCGGAGGCGGTCGGCCCGAGTCGACCGGTCGGGCAGGATGTGCGACCCAGGTAACATCGACGGATCAGGTCGGGTTTCTTGTCCGCGCGGAAGACTCCTCCGCTCGGGACGGTCGTGCGGGCGGCGACACTGCCGGCCCGGGCCGCTTCAGGGCGCGGCGGCCGTCGACCGAACGTCGGGCCGGTTGCGCTGCACGAAGGCGGCGAGCGGCACGCTCTCCGCGGCGGCCACGTGGGCCTTGGCGTCTTCGATCCGGGCCAGATCGCCCGTGAGCAGCCGTGGGTGGAGGCGATGAACGCACCGCAGCCGTTCCGGCCGGGCCCCGATCACCGCCAGGCGGGGATCGATTTCGAGCTTCACTTCGGCGGGAATGGCGCCGGCGGCGGCAAGCCGCTCGTTGAGGGCCAGCCGGGGAAACGGCGGAATGCCGCCGGGCTGCAGCAGCGCCTTGAGCAGGATGGCCGTGTCGGCGAAGCGGCGATACGCCTCGGCCGCGTCCCTGCTCGGGGCGGGCTCGTGCGTCACCGCATACTTCACGCGCGGGCCGACGAGGTCGAGTCGATCGCCGTCGTCCGCGAAATCGGTCGAGAAGTCGGGACCACCGGCCCAGCGGACCAGCCGATCCTCGCTCGAGCGGGCCCACTTGGCCAACGACACGCTGAGCCGCTCGAGCCGTAGCAGTTCGACCTGCGTCTTCAGGTGACGCTCGGGATCGATCACCAGCACGCGCTCGCGAGCGGGGTCGTGGAGGACGATCTCGGTCGCGGCTGCGGAGCCGGACGTGATCAACTCCAGGAAGTCCCAGGCCACGCCCTCCTGAAAGAGCGTCAGGCTGCGGGCGATAGGGGTGGCGGTTGCGTCGGCGAAGAGCTCACTCTCGATCCTCATCTCGCAGGGCCGCTCCCGGGCCGGCTCGTCGTCCTGCGCCACGACCGCCGCCGGCATCCATGTCAGCAGCGACACCAACGGCGCGAGCAGGGCGGTGCGGTGGATCATGCGGGAAGGCCTCCGGGGCGGGAACGGTAGCAGATGCGGTGCCAGCTCCCAAGACGGTTCCGGCCGGATTTTGCGTGGCTTTCGCGGCCGGCGCGGCCTAGGCTGGCATGGCGTCCGTCCCTTCGTCCTCGGTGCGATTCTGCCCATGGTGCTCACCGACCTCGTCATCGTGTTCGCGGTTGCGGCGGCGGTCGTGTTCGCCTTCGGGCGGCTCCGCGTGCCCAGCGTCGTCGGGCTCTTGGTGGCGGGCGTGCTCGTGGGCCCCTACGGCCTGTCGCTCGTGTCCGACCTGCACGTGGTGGAGGTGCTCGCGGAGATCGGCGTCGTGGTGCTGCTGTTCACCGTGGGCCTCGAGTTCTCCCTGTCACGGCTGCTCGTGATGCTGCCGACCATGGCGCGCGTGGGGCTGCCCCAGATCGTAGGCACCACCGTCGTCGTGGCCGCGGCCACGTGGTGGTATCTCGGCACCCTGCCTCAGGCGGTGTTCGCCGGGATGCTCGTGGCGATGTCGAGCACGGCGATCGTGCTGAAGCTCCTGGCGGACCGGGGCGAGACGGCCACGCCCCACGGCCGGGTTGCCATCGCCGTGCTCCTGCTCCAAGACCTGATGGTCGTGGCCGCGATGCTCGCCGTGCCGCTGCTCGCCACGGCGGCCGGCATCACGCCCCCCATCCCCGAGCCCGGCATCCAGTCGGTCGACCATGGGTC
>CAXNJC010000277.1:0-3440 GCA_964202525.1 Pirellulales bacterium | reverse complement strand
ACGGGCGGCGCTCCACCCGACAGGCAGGCCTCCTCGACGCCCCGACGACGCCCCACGCGCAGCACGCTGCCCGCTTGTGTCCGACTGCCGCGACCGCGACACTCTGGGCGTTCACGCGGGCACGGCGCCGAAGGAGACACGCATGCGGGCAGCCATCATCGGGATCGGGGCGATCGCCAGGATGCACGCGCGGGCCCTCCGCGACATCCCCGGGGTCGAGCTCGTCGCGGCCTCCTGCCGCACCGAGGAGAAGGGCCGAGCGTTCGCCGCCGAGTTCGGCTGCCACTGGCACGACGACACGGCCCGGATGCTCCGCCGCGAGAAGCCCGACTTCGTCACCGTGGCCACGCCCTCGGGCGCGCACCTTCCGGCCGTGCTCGCCGCCCTCCGCCGCGGCATCCACGTGATCTGCGAGAAGCCGCTGGAGATCAGCCTGCCACGGATCGACCGGATGATCGCCGCCGCCGAACGCTCGCAGGCCATGCTCGGCGCCATCTTTCCGCAGCGGTTCAACCCGGTCGTGCAGACGGTCCATGCCGCCGCCGCAGCCGGTCGCTTCGGCACGCTCGCCCTCGCCGCCAGCTACGTGCCCTGGTGGCGCGACGACGCCTACTATGGCCCTGGCCGCTGGCAGGGAACGAAGGCCCTCGACGGGGGCGGCGCCCTCATGAACCAGTCGATCCACGGCGTCGATGCGCTGCAGTGGATCGCCGGTGCCACGATGCCCGGCCTCGAGGCGGGACAGAACCCGGTCGAGAGCGTGGTGGCGCTGACGGCCGTGCGGGCGCACGACGCGGAACGGCTCGAGGTCGAAGACACCTGCGTGGCGATCCTCCGGTTTCGCAACGGCGCCCTCGGCCAGCTGCTCGCGGCAACGAGTCTGTTTCCGGGCCAGCTGCGGCGGTTCCTGATGGGCGGCCGCGACGGCACGGCCGAGATCCTCGAGGAGCAGCTGACAGCCTGGCGATTCCGCGGCGAGTCGCCCGACGACGACGCCATCCGCAGCCGCTTCGGCGGCACCAGCGGGACCAGCGGAGGCGCCGCCGACCCGATGGCGATCAACTACTCCTGCCACACGCGGAACATCGAGTCGTTTCTCGACGCCGTCCGTGCCGGCCGCCGCCCGGAACTCGATGGCCGGGAGGGCCGCAAGGCCGTGGCGATCGTCGAAGCCTGCTACCGCTCGGCCCGCACGGGCCGGGCCGCCCTCGTGAAGTGAGCCGCCCATGAACACGCCCTTCCGCTACGCGATCTGCAACGAAACCTTCGGCGACTGGCCGCTCGCCAAGGCCAGCGACTTCGCGGCGGAGTGCGGCTACTCGGGGCTGGAGTTGGCGCCGTTCACGCTCGCACCACTCGCCACCGATCTCTCCCCGCAGGCCCGGGGGGAGATTCGCAGGACCATCGCCCAGGCCGGCCTCGACTGCGTCGGCCTGCACTGGCTGCTGGCGAAGACGGAAGGCTTCCACGTCGCGCATCCCGACGCCGACGTCCGCAGCCGCACGGTCGACTACCTCGCCGAGCTCGCCCGCCTGTGCCACGACCTCGGCGGGCGGGTGCTCGTGTTCGGTTCGCCCAAGCAGCGGAGCCTGCTGCCCGGCGTGACGGCGGACCAGGCCCTCGACCACATCCACGAGGTGTTCTCCCGGCTGGTGCCGGTGCTGGAGACCACCGACACCGTCGTGGCCCTCGAGCCGCTCTCGCCGGTCGAGACCGACGTGCTCACCACCGCGGCGGAGACCTGCCGCCTGATCGACCGGATCGGGTCGCCGCACGTCCGCCTGCACCTCGACGTCAAGGCGATGGCCAGCGAGGAGACGCCGATCCCGGAGATCATCGTGGCCAGCGCCCCGCACCTCGAGCACTTCCATGCCAACGACGTCAACCTCCAGGGGCCCGGCTTCGGCGCCGTCGACTTCGCGCCGATCTTCGCGGCCCTCGACGAGGTCCGCTACGCGGGCTGGGTGAGCGTGGAGGTGTTCGACTATGCTCCCGGCCCGGAACGGCTCGCGCGGGAGAGCATCGCCCACATGCGTCGCATCGAGGCGGAGCTGGGCTGACGCCGCTGGAGAAACGACAACCGCCAGGCCGCGACCGGCCGCCGACAGGAAGGACGATCCGCATGGCCCGACAGTCCACCCCACCCGCCACACCGTGGTACCGCGACCTCACGCCCTACCACTGGTTCGTGTTCACCGTGGCCTCGCTCGCGTGGCTCTTCGACTGCCTCGACCAGCAGCTGTTCATCCTCGCCCGCAACAAGGCGATGGAGTCGCTCCTGCCGGCGGGCATGGATCCGAAGCTCTACGGCGGCTACGCGACGAGCATCTTCGTGGCTGGATGGGCCATGGGCGGCCTGATCTTCGGCTCGCTCGGCGACCGGTTTGGCCGCGCGAAGATGCTCACGCTCACGGTGCTGATCTATTCGATCTGCACGGGCCTCTCGGCGTTTTCGACGGGCTGGATCGACTTCGCCGTGTATCGGTTTCTCACCGGGCTCGGCGTGGGCGGCGTGTTCGGCCTGGCCGTGGCCCTCGTGGCCGACACGCTGCCCGACCGCTCCCGAACCGGCGCGCTCGGCATGCTCCAGGCGCTCTCGGCGGTGGGCAACGTGGCGGCCGGGCTGATCAGCATGTTCATCGGCAGCCTCGAGGCCCGCGGCGCGATCGCCAAGGGCGTGGGGTGGAAGTACATGTTTCTCGTGGGCGCGATCCCGGCATTTCTCTGCGTGTTCATCCAGCTGCGGCTCAAGGAGCCGGAGAAGTGGGTGCAGGCGCAGGCCGCGGGCAAGGCGGCGGGGGTGAAGTTCGGCTCCTACTCGGCGCTCCTCGGCGACCGTCGCTGGCGCGGCCCGGCCCTGCTCGGGATGCTGCTCTGCGTGGCGGGCGTGATCGGCCTCTGGGGCATCGGCTTCTTCAGCCCCGAACTCGTGGGCGATGTGATCAAGGCGTCGCTCGTGAAGGAGGGTGTTCCCGAGGCCGAGATCGCGGGGAAGCAGCAATATTGGATCGGCGTGAACTCGATCGTGCAAAACCTGGGCGCCTTCGTCGGCATGCTGCTGTTCACCCGGATGGCGCAGAGCCTGGGCCGCAAGACGGCGTTCGCGATCGGCTACGTGGCGGCGATGGTCGTCACGATCGCCTACTTCCAGCTGTTCAACGGCCGGGGCGACATCTGGATGAGCGCCATCATGGGAGGCTGCCAGCTCGCGCTCTTCGCCGGCTTCGCGATCTACCTGCCCGAACTCTTCCCCACGAGCCTGCGGAGCACCGGCACGAGCTTCTGCTACAACGTCGGCCGCTTCGTGGCGGCCACCGGCCCGTTCACGCTCGGGGCCCTGCAGGCGGCCCTCAAGGCCGGCGCGACCACGCCGGAGGCCAAGCTCGAGGCCTTCCGCAACGCCTGTTCCTACATGAGCGTGATCTTCCTGCTCGGCCTCG
>CAXNJC010000276.1:0-3464 GCA_964202525.1 Pirellulales bacterium | reverse complement strand
GATCGGCCCAGGCGTTTGTCCGCGGCCGGATCCCGAAAACCGATCCTGCCAAAGTTCCGCGGGCCGCGGGCCGATAGTAACGATGGTGGCGACTTTGCCGCCTGGGCCGACCCTGAGGCATCCGGCTGACCCGATGCCCTCGAAGCCCCCAGCCCCGAGGACCGCTGCGATGAACCGCTCAACCGATCGTCACCGCCACCTCTTGATGCTCACGGCCGTGCTCGTGGGAGGGGGCGTGAGCCTTGTCCTGCCTGCCACCGCCGCCGAACCTGGCAAGGCAGCGGCCCGCACGGGCGGCGGACGCACGGCTCCGTCGAAAACCGTGGTCGATGCCGCGGTGCGGCCTGCCGGCGGCGCGGTGTGTCGCGACTGCGGGCCGGGCGCGTGCCGCCATGGCAAACACGGGCACCACCGCGACTGCCGAGACGGGGTCTGTGCGCCGTACTGTCCAGTGAGGCCGGGAACCTTCGGCTACTATGGCACGCAGTGGCGGCGTTGGCCGGGCCAGGGCGTGGTGCCCGTCTCCAACGTGGAGGCCGCCACCCCCGTGAAGCCGCCGAAGTCGGAAGTTCCCGGCGTCGACGAGGAGTCGCTCGGCCCGAAACCGGACGAACTTCCGGAGCCCATCGAAGGGGGTGACGGCGACGCGGGGCCTCGCTCCCGCCGCCTCCCTCCTGAGCCCGATGCGTCGTCTGCCGCCGAGCCTGCCGCGCCGGAGCCGGCCGCCCCCGAACCCGCAGCCCCCGAGCCGACCACGCCGGAGCCCCGCGCCATGCCGCTCGACTCGCCCGCGGCGCCGAGCCGGCCCGCGGTGGAGGAAACGCCGCCGGCGAAGCCCAAGGCCGACGACCTGTTCGACGACTCGGCGGCCCGCAAGGTGCGCCGCAAGATCCCGGTGCAGTCGGCGGGCGGAGCGCGGGCTCCCGAGGAAGCCGCCACCGGCGTGAAGCCGACGTCGCATGAGGCGACGCGGAACTCGCCCCGTCCCGTGCCGCGCGTGGCCTTCGATCCGCGGGCCGAATCGGCCCGGATGCGGGAGTCGCGGTAACTGCTCGCCGGGGGATTCCGGCCCATCTCGATGACTGCGAGAGGCGGGAGTCGAACCCGCACGCCTTGCGGCACTGGAACCTAAATCCAGCGCGTCTGCCAGTTTCGCCACTCTCGCGGAAGCCGGTCTCAGTGCCAGAGTCTACAGCCCATGCGGGGCGTCAGGGCGGCGGGGTGCCGCCGTCGGTGGCCCGCAGCAGCCGGTCGAGATTGCCCGCGCCGTCCCGCCGGTCGGGCCACGAGCCAAGAAGCAGGTCCTGCTCCGCCGGTGATCCAGCCACGGTGCGGACCGCGAACCGCAGTTCCAGGGACCTCACCTGACGGTCTCCGGCGTGGCGGTCGTTCCACTGCCGCGCGAGAGCGGCCGCGGTGGGCGCGCCGAACACGCGCACGTGGGGCCGGGGCAGCACCCAGAAGAACTTGTGCCAGCGATGGTGCGGCAGCGACCAGAAGCCGCCCGCCGGGGGCTCGGGGCCGAGCGGAGCGCCGCCACGCAGCAGATCGACGACGGAGCCGTCGGCGAGTTCGGCCCGGCCGCATATCCACTGCTCCTGCCGGGGAACCTCGCCGAACATCGACCACTCCTGTGACACGCCGAGACCCGTGATGGCGGCGGCGACCGGCCGCGGCAGCGGGGGGCGGCCCAGTAGGCCCCAGAAGTGCGCGAAGCTGATCGCCGCCAGCACCAGCGCGACACCACAGCCGCGGCTCGCCCACGCCCCCAGCCCGACGACGCGGCCGTGGGCGCCTGGGACGCCCGCGGCATTCCACGCCTCGCCCGGCACGAGCGCCAGCCAGGCCGTGATTCCGATCGCGGCGAACAGGCCCACCGACATCGTCGCCTGGATGGCCAGGTGGAACAGCACGAACGCTGCCACCAGCGCGGTCCGGATTCGCGGCGCGGGGCACGCGATGAGCACGAACGGGCCCACGACCTCCACCGCGACCACCAGCCAGGTGACGGGGGCCGAGAGCCAGTCGAGCCGGGCGATGGCCATGCCGAGCCAGTTGCCGTGGTCGTGCACCGAGAGCGCGTGCTGCAGCGCGGCGCCCGACAGCCACGATGCGTTGCACTTGGCGAGGCCGGCGCCCAGGTAGACCGTGGCGATCTGGATCACGAGGGCGGCTGAGGCGAGGGACCGGGCCGCTGCCGCGGGGGCTGCGGTGACTGGGCGGCGTCGGCCGTCGATCGACCAGACGGCCCCGAGCGGCAGGAACATCGACCAGAAGAGCATCGCGATCAGCCACATGTCGCCCGCGTTGGTCGCGGGCGGGGTCCGTTGCACCACGCTCATGACCAGCGCCCAGGCTGCGACCGTGCTCCACCTCGTCCACGCTCCGAGGGCGAGCAGGATGCCCGCCACGCCCTCCGCGGTCACCACGGCGCGGCCCCACCAGGCCTGGTCGCAGAGCAACGCGAGCGACCAGGCGGCCGGCGTGCCGTGGAAGGCCCGCACGACGTCGGGCGGGAAGAACCCGTCGGGGGAGAACATCAGCGTTGCGTCCCGGCCGCGGAGGACGCCGTCGGCCAGCACCACGAGGCCCAGGCCGATCCGAAAGACGGCCAGGCTGCGGACGTCGAGCGTGAAGCCGCGGCGGGCGACGGCTGCGAGGCCGCCGGCCGCCGAGGACACGGTGATCGCCCGCGCCACTGCGTTCACGGGATCCTTTCTTGAACGGACGACCGGGTGAAACTACAACATCGCCGCCGCTGGACGCGATCCCGTCCCGCCTCCGGTGGCCCCGCATCCCGCGACACCCGCGGTTGGGCCCACCTTGGCTGGAGGAGTCGAGATGCACGTACCCGTGGTGGTTCTCGGCGGCGGGCCCGGCGGCTATGCGGCGGCGTTTCTCGCGGCCGACCTCGGCATGCAGGTGGCCCTGGTCGAACGCGACGAGCGGCTCGGCGGCACCTGCCTGCTCCGCGGCTGCATTCCGTCGAAGGCGCTCCTGCACGTCGGCCGGGTGCTCGCGGAAGCCCGCGAGATGCACGACTGGGGCATTGCGTTCGCCGCACCGACGATCGACATCGCCGCCTTGCGGGCTCGCAAGGATAAGGTGATCGCCACGCTCACCGGCGGGCTCGCCCAGCTCGCCCGTCGGCGAAACGTGACGCTCGTGCACGGGGTGGCCCGGTTTGTGAACTCCACGACCCTGGAGGTGGCCGCGGCCGACGGGACCAGCCAGCGGATCACCTTCGACCACTGCGTCCTCGCCAGCGGGTCGCGGCCGGCACGAATCCCGGCGTTCGACATCGGCAGTCCGCGCGTCATGGATTCGACCGGCGCCCTCGAGCTGGTGGACAAGCCCGAGTCGCTGCTCGTCGTGGGGGGTGGCTACATCGGCCTCGAGATGGGCACCGTCTATGCGGAGCTCGGCTCGAAGGTCTCGGTCGTCGAGCTCACCGACACGCTGCT
>CAXNJC010000275.1:0-3465 GCA_964202525.1 Pirellulales bacterium | reverse complement strand
GCACTGTCATGTCCCTGTCGTCGAGCCAGCGCCGCGAGCAGCGGCGGCGGCTGATCGTGTCGTGGAGTCGGTCGTCCGCGAAGCCGGCGTCGCCGGCCGCGGAGTCGCCCAGGTCGATGGCGGCCTACGACGCCGAGGCCCATCCCGAGAAGCAGCGCGGCCCTGCCGTGCTGCTGCCCACCGGCCTCGGCGGACTGGCGGTCGCGATCACCGTGATCATGCTGCCGCTCGTGGCCGCGATCGCCGCATCCGCCGCGGAGCAGCTCTGCGGACGCAATCCGTTCACCGGCGGTGGCCGCTTTGCCCGCACGCTCGCGGCGGCCGGCGACGTGTTCGGCGGCCGTGGAGCCAGCGGCCTCCAGACCTGGCTGGCCCAGGCGTATTTATTCATGGCCGCGGGTGTCGCGCTCATCGTGCGGGTGATGCGCCGCCATCGGCGCGACGACTACAACGGGCGGTTTCGCGCCTGGGGCTGGCTGGCGGTGCTGTTCGTGCTGGCGGCCCTCGCGGGAGCGACCCCGGTGGGCCGCCTGGTGGCGGCCGCGATGACCGACGCCACCGGGACCGCGTTCGGGCCCGAAGGCCTGGGCTGGTGGATCGCCCTCGCGTCGACGGCGGTGGTGGCCGTCACGCTCTGGGCGGTGCTGCCCTTGCACGAACGGCTCGCGACGGGGCTCTGGCTCACCGCGGGCCTCGTCGCCTGGGGCGTGGCGGCGACGGCGACGTGGCTGGCGGACGGTCGCGAGGGATACGCGGTGGCCGGTGCCGCCGCGTGGTCGCTCGCCTCCGGCATCCTGCTGGTGTCGATGCTCGTTGCGGCGCGGTCCGTGATCCGCGAGGTTCGCGGCCAGTGCGGCGTGAAGCAGCCCAAGGCGGTGAAGCCGGCCAAGACGACGAAGGCCGAGACGGTCAAGTCCGGCGCCGAGTCTGGCGACGGGGACGACGCGGACACGCCGGACTTCGAACCGGTCTCGGCCGCGGCCGGGGACGATGCGGACACCGAATACACCGACGGCTCGGAGCACGACGGCCGCCACCTGTCGAAAGCGGAGCGGAAGCGGCTGCGAAAGCTCGCCCGGATGAACGGCGCGGCGGCGTGAGTAGGCTATCGCCAACGACCACGCCCCCGGAGCCGCCTCCCCCATGACCGTTCGCACCCGCTTCGCGCCGAGCCCCACGGGCTACCTGCACATCGGCGGTGTCCGCACGGCGCTGTTCAACTGGCTCTTTGCCCGGCAGCACGGCGGCCAGTTCATCCTCCGGATCGACGACACCGACGCCGAGCGGAACATCGAGAATGCCCTCGAGCCGATCCTCGAAGGGCTGAAGTGGCTCGGCATCGACTGGGACGAGGGCCCGGGCGTGGGCGGGCCGCACGCGCCCTACTATCAGTCGCAGCGGGCGGCGGGCCACAAGGCGGCCGCGGCGAGGCTGCTCGCCTCGGGCCACGCCTACCGCGACTTCGCCCGGCCCGAGGAGCTCGACGAGGAGCGGAAGGCGGCCCAGGCGGCCGGCAAGCCGTATCTCTATAGCCGGGGATTCGCCGCCTTCGACGACGAGGCCGCGCGGCGGTTCGAAGCGGAGGGGCGGCAGAGCGTGGTCCGCCTGAAGATGCCCCGCGAGGGGTCGCTCGTGATCGACGACAAGGTTCGCGGCCGGGTGGAGTTTGCCTGGGAGCGGGAGCAGGACCACGTGATCCAACGGGCCGACGGCTCGTGTCTCTACCACCTCGCGAGCGTCGTCGACGACCACGACCTCGCGATCACGCACGTGATCCGGGCCGAGGAGCACCTCTCCAACACGCCGCGGCAGGCGTTCATCGCGCTGTCGCTCGGCTACGAGCTGCCCGCGTATGCCCACCTCCCGCTGGTGGCCGAGCCGGGGAGCCGCACGAAGCTCTCGAAGCGAAAGCTCGCCCAGTATCTGAAGAACGCCGACTTCAAGCAGGTGATGGACCACGGCATGAAGATCGCCGACCGGGTGGGCCTGAAGGCCGAGGCCGACACCTTCAATCCGGTGATCGTCGACTTCTACCGCGAGGTCGGGTACCTGCCGTGGGCGATCGACAACTACCTGGCGCTCCTCGGCTGGTCGTACGACGACAAGACCGAGTTTTTCAGTCGCGACGAACTGATCAAGCACTTCACGCTCGAGCGGATCAACTCCTCGCCGGCGAGTTTCGATTCGAAGAAGCTCTGGGCCGTGCAAGACCACTACATGGGCGAGCGGTCCACCGACGAGAAACTCGCCCTGATGCTGCCGTTTCTCGTGAGGGCGAAGCTCGTGGCCGACCCGCCGCCGGCCGAGGCGGTGGCGACGGTGAAGAAGGTGATCGAGGCCTCGGGCGACCGGCTGAAAGTCGCGGGCGACATCCTCGCCTACGCTGATTTTTTCCTGGTGGACGCGCCGCCGATGGACGAGGCCGCGGTGAAGCAGCGGCTCGCGAAGCCGGGCGCCGGTGATCTGCTCAAGGCCTATGCAAAGGCGCTCGAGGCGGCGGAGCCCTTCGAGCCGGCGGCGCTCGAGGCCGCGCTCAAGCAGGTGGTGGAGGCGGCGGGCGTGAAGGTGGGCGACCTGGTGCACGCCGTCCGCGTGGCGGTGACGGGCAAGACGGTGGGGCCGGGCCTCTACGACTGCCTGGCGATCCTGGGCCGCGAGCAGTCGCTCGCGCGGATCGCCCGCGCGCTGCCGATGTGCGGGTAGCGGCCGCCGACGGGATCCGCCCCGGCCGGCGGATTCGGCGGGTTGGCCCTGTCGCGATGCGGCGGCGCGATCCCGCCGGTGCGCGCGCGACGTTGTGGTCGTCTCACTCCGCCAGCGACACGCGGATGATCTCGGCGTCGTTGCGGACGACGATCGACTGGTTGGCGAAGGCCGGGGCACACCAGACGACCGGACGGCCGAAGGCGTTGTTCGTCGGCTCGAGGAGGTGGGCCCGGGAGAGCTCTTCGTAGCCCTGTGGCGTGAGCCTCGCGGTGACGAGGTCGCCCGTCTCCGTGAACAGGAAAAACCGGTCGGCCGCCGTGCCGTCGTCGTGCCGCGTGAGGAAGGCCGTGGCCGAACCTGCCGGCCGCTCGCCGAGCGGGCCGCCCCCCCTCCAGGCAAAGTCGCCCTCGGGCACCCGCATCGCCCGCAGTTCACCGTTCTCGTGGAATCCGTAGACGAGTCCGTCGGCCACGAAAGGCTGCACGTTGACCGCCGAGATCGCCTGCTTCGGCTTGTTTCGCCAGACGACCTCCACGCCTGGCACGTCGGCCTTCAGCTTCAGCATCAGGTTCTTGCCCTGATAGCCCCCGATGTAGAGGAAGTCGCCCACGCGGACCGGCGTCATGATGATCGACCCGTTGTCGGCGTTGTAGGGAGTCTCCCAGAGGAGCTTCCCCGTCTCAGGCTCGACCGCGTACACGCCGTCGGGCTTCACGAGCAGCAACTGCCGCACGCCCGCGGCCTCGATGATCGACGGCG
>CAXNJC010000274.1:0-3465 GCA_964202525.1 Pirellulales bacterium | reverse complement strand
CGGGATCATCCTGACCGGGGTCGGGGCGTCGGTGGTGGCGGACCGTCGGGCGCGGCTTGCCAGGAGCGACGCGGCCGTGGGAATACCGTAAAACGGGGGCATGTCCGCAGCCGGGTACATCACCGACGTCGCCTACATCCCGGGGTTTTATCCGCAGATGGCCCCCGTAGCCCTGCGGCACGTGGCGGCCCTCAACGGTGTCGCACCACCGGCCGTGGCGGGTGGGTTTCGCTATCTCGAACTCGGCTGCGGGCTCGGGCGGGTGATCTCGACCCTCGCCGCCGCCAACCCGGGCGGCGAGTTCATCGGCGTGGACGTGAACCCCGAGCACACCGCCGCCGCCGCCGCGGAGATCGCGGCAGCGGGCCTGGGCAACGCCCGCGTGCTCACCGCCGACCTCGGGTCGCTCGCCGCCGACCTCGGCGAGTTCGAGTTCATCGCCCTCCACGGCGTGTTCAGCTGGGTGGGGCCGGAGGTTCGCGAGCGGATCCTCGACGTCGCCAGCCGCCACCTCGCGCCCGGTGGGCTGCTCTTGGTGAGCTACAACGCCATGCCCGGCTGGGCGCACCTCCAGCCCATCCGCGGCATCCTCCGGCAGTACGCCGCCCTCCGCCAGGGCGACAGCGTGCAGCGGATCCGCGACGCCCTGGCCTACCTCGTGTTTCTCCGCGACCGGCAGGCGAAGTATTTCGTCGACAACCCGCGGGCGTCGGCCTACATCGACGCCCTGCTCACGCAGGACCCGCGGTATCTCGCCCACGAGTATCTCAACGCCCACTGGACCAGCTTCTACTTTGCCGAGGTGGCGGAGATGTTCCGCGGGGCCGGCCTGCAGTTCGTGGGCAGCCAACCGGCCCACACCAACTTCTGGGATCTCTGCGTGCGGCCCGAGTTCCAGGAACTGTTTCGCACGACCCGCGACCGCCTGGTGACCGAGGCCCACAAAGACTTCTGCGCCAACACGGCGTTTCGGTGGGACGTCTACTCCAGGGAGCCGCGGCCGCTCGGCGGCCTCGAGGGCCGGCTCGCCGTCGCCGACGATCTCGAGTTTCGCGTGGCCCGGCCGGGCACCACGCTGCCCTTCCAGTCCAATCTCGGCGTGGTGACGAGCACTGTGGATGGGCCGCTGTACGCGGTGCTGCTCGACCTGCTCTCCGCCGACAGCCTGCCCCTCTCGACGATCGTGGCCGACGCCCGCCTGGCGGCGACGCCGCCGGCCGACCTCGCCCGGGCGGTGGACGCGGGCGTGGCGCTGGGGCTCTTCGAGGTGTCGGCGGGCCGCGTGCTGGGGGCCGGCCCGGCGGGCGGTTCGACGTGGACGATCCCGCTCGCCTTCAACCGCGCGGTGATCGAGTCGGACGCCCTCGGCGGACGGCCCGTGGCGCTGGCGAGTCGGCAGACCGGCACGGGCCTGACGATCGGCGACCTCGATGCGGCGATCCTGCGGGAGATCTCGGCGGGCGGGCTGGACGGCCTCGCCGACCGACTGGCCGAGCGGCTCGCGGCCGCCGGCCGCACGCTGCAGCGGGACGGCACGCCCGTGAACGATCGGGCCGAGCAACGGGCTCTCGTGGAGGCCGCCTGCGGCACGTTCGTCGCGGTCACCCTTCCCCGTCTGGCCGCGCTCGGGATCGTGGTTCCGCGGTCGGAGCCGGCTACCTGATCGGCACCAGCGGCGGAGCGTCGGGCTGCGGGATGTAGGGCATGTTCGTCGCGCCGGTGACCGGCGCGGTCGGCTGCTGCGGGACCGGCAGCTGCGGCGGTAGCCTGGGGAATCCGCCCACCGGCTGCACGACGGGCTGGGGATTCGGCTGCGGTGCCTGGAGCGGCTGATCGACGGCCTGCGCCGGCTGCATGGGCGGAATGGTCTGGCCCGCCGCCTGGCTGCGGGTGTTCAGGTCGTCGATCAGCGCCTTGACCTCGGGGTGGAAGGCCAGGCCGCGGGCGGCGAACACGTCGGTGGGCGTCACGCCGAAGCGGCCGTAGAGCAGCGCGTTGGCGTTGTTATCCACCGAGAGATCGGCGCCGTTGATCGATACGCCGAGAAACAGCCCGCGGCTCCGGGCGTAGGAGTAGATCTCCGCGCCGAGTCGGGCGTCGGTGCCGGCATTGGCCTGGCGGCCCACCGGGCCGAGGGCGATCGACGCGTCGGCGCCGAGCGTCACCTTCTGGCCGTTGAGGATGCCGTTGAGGCTCCGCGGCGTGGCGAACACGAGCACGATATCGGCCGACTGCACACCCGCCTGGAAACCGAGGCTGCCGCCCCCCATCGTCACCATCACCGGCGGGCTCCACGAGCGGTCGGGCCGCCGCACGAGCAGCACGCCGCGGCCGTAGTTGACCCCCAGGATGAAGCCGCCCTTGATCATGTCGGGGAAGATCGCCACGCCTTCCGCCCTGCCGAACATGGCCGGTGGGATCGACTCGATGGCGAGTCCGGCGAACTCGTCGAGCGTCTGCCGGGCGGAGTTGACGGTCTGGATCTCCGCCTGGCCGCCGGTCATCTGCATCTGGCCGAGGGCGGGGCCGGCGAGGGCGGCGGCGACGGAGGCCGCGAGGCATGGCAGGGCGAGGCGGCGCATGGCGAATCCTTTCGCGGGAGCATGGGAACGACCGGAAAAGCGTATCCCGCCGTCGCCGTCGCGTGAAAGCCCAAACCGCCGGGCCGGGCCGGCCCGCATCGCTCACGCGATTGCGGCTTCCTGCAAGCGTCACGGCGTGAGCCGTACGGCCGCGTCACCCGAGCTGCGCGTGGGCCTCGAGGATCAGCTGCTCCGTCTCCTCCCACCCGATGCACGCGTCGGTGACCGACACCCCGTAGGCGAGGGCGCCGCGGTCGGCCTGCACCGCCTGGCTGCCCGGGTGGATGTTGCTCTCGAGCATCATGCCCACGATCGATCGGTCGCCGGCCGCCCGCTGGGCGAGCACGTCGCGCCACACGATCGACTGCCGCGTCGGGTCCTTGCCGGAGTTGGCGTGGCTGCAGTCGACCACGATCCGCGGCTGGAGCCCGGCCTTCTCCATCTTGGTGCGGGCCTCCTCCATGACGTCTGCGGAGTAGTTCGACCCCGAGCGGCCACCGCGGAGCATCAGCACGCCCCAGGGGTTGCCCGTGGTCGACACCACGCAGGTGCCGCCGTCGTTGTCGATGCCCAGGAAGCTGTGGGGGGTGCGGGCGGCCAGCATCGCGTCGATCGCCGCCTGGAGCGAGCCGTCGGTGGAGTTCTTGAAGCCCACCGGCATCGACAGCCCGCTGGCCATCTGCCGGTGCGTGGGGCTCTCCGTGGTGCGGGCGCCGATCGCGCCGAGCACGATCGTGTCGGCGATGTACTGCGGGGTGATCGGCTCCAGGAACTCGGTCGCGGTGGGCAGGCCCAGCCGCGCGATCTCGATCAGCAGCGACCGCGCGAGCCGCAGGCCCGTGGCCACGTCGAAGGAGTCGTCGAGGTGCGGGTCGTTGATCAG
>CAXNJC010000273.1:0-3516 GCA_964202525.1 Pirellulales bacterium | reverse complement strand
CCGCGGAGTCCACGGCCTCATTCTCCGGGTTGATGACGAGACGCACCATGTGGCGATCGACATCGCGAAAGACGGCGTGGACGTCGCCGTGATCGCCGACCGCTACGATGAACCTGATGTCGGCTTCGCGTGTTGTTGCTCCCGAAATGCCGCCCAAGACGTCGTGCAGCACCTGATCGGCCTCGGGCATCGGCGAATCGGGTTTTGCCGCAACAATGTCATGGATCGCGACCACCGCGACAGGTTCGATGGGTATCGAGCCGCGCTGGAGAACGCAGGGATCGAGGTGGACGACCAACTGCACATCAGCCGGCCGGCGGACGTCGCCGGCGGAGCGGCGGCACTCAATGCGTTTCTGTCAAATGCGTCGCCACCGACGGCGATCTTCTTCACGGACCCCTTGATGACCATCGGTGGCCTCCGGCGGGCGGTCGAGCTTGGGGTCCGAGTGCCGGACGAGCTCTCGATCGTGGGCGTCGACGACGGGGATGATACGCGGCAGATGACCTTTCCGATCTATACAGCCGTCTGCCAACGGTCCTCCGACCTCGGCGTGCAGGCGGCCCGCTGGTTGGCTCGCAGTTGCGGCGGGGACAAGCGCGATGAGGGTCCGTTTCGGCTCGTGCTCGACGCCTATCTCGAAGTGAACCAGTCGACAGCGCCGCCTCCAGCCCAGCCGGTGCGGATGACGTCAAAAGGCCAGCGGCTCCACTGATCACCGCGCTCGGCAGCCGTACGGACCACTCGTCGCTGAAAGGGGCCTGTCGCCCAGCGTGGCCACCGCCCTTCAGCGCTCACGTGATCGCCGTTGTGATTTCAGCGGCGGCGGCCGTCGCGGCGGGCCTGCGCTCGCTTCGTGCTGGCCAGGGCGTTGCCGGCCCGACGGGTGGTGGCCCCGTCGAACTTCAGCCGCGCCACGGTCGACTTCGCCTTGGCCGACCGCTGTTTCGCGGCGTCGAAGGCGAGCCCCCGCTGCGCGACGGCCGCCAGCGGCGCCACGGGCTTCTTCCGCTTCTTGCTCGCAACCGGCTTCACCACCGGTGCGGGCTTGGGGGCCACCGTCGGCGCCGCGGCTGCGGCGGTCCGCTTCGCGGCCGGCTTCGGCGCGGTCTTCTTCTTCCGTGCGGTGTTCATCTCCGTCACCGCCGACTTCAGTTCGCTGCGGACGCTCGCCCGGCCCCCGCGGGCCGCCTTGGTGCGCGCCGCCTTCGTGGGCTTCGTCGCCGCCGACAGCCGGGCCGCCTGCCCGCCGACGACCGCCTTCACGCCCGCGGTCAACTCCGCCAGCCTGGCCTCGAGACGCTTCACCGCACCGTCGAACACGTCGTGCTTGGCCTTCGTCCGCTCGTTGACGGCGCTGCCCGCCTTGGGCGTCCGCTTGGTCGAGCGGGCCTGGGTGGCGTGCAGGTCGCGCCACTTGTCGCGCAGCCCGCGGGCCCGCTTCATCGCCGCCTCAACCTGCTCCCGCGTCGCCTTGGCGATCGTCGCTCCCATGCTCGACGCCAACACCTTCTGCTCGGCGGAAGTGAGGAGGGCACGGACCTGTTCGAGCGCGGACGGAGCGGTGCGGGTCTTGGCCATTGAGTGGGGTTCCTGGAGAGACTGGTGACCAACGCGAGGCCGGCATAGGCACCGGCTGCGTTCCGCGAAAGAATAGGTCGCCACCACCGCCGGCGTCAAAAGCCATCCCGGGGAATCCGCCATGCCCCTCGGCCTCCATCCCGCCTCGCCGCTGGCCGTCGACCCGACCACGCAGCGGGCGCTCGCCCTCAACCTCGACGACTCGATCTACGGGAGTTTTTCCGAGATCGGCGCCGGCCAGGAAATCGCCCGCTGGTTCTTCGCGGCCGGCGGGGCCGCCGGCACGGTGGCCAAGACGATGTCGGCCTACGACATGACCGTGAGCGACGCGATCTACGGCAAGACCGGCCGGTACGTCTCCCGGGAGCGGGTCGAGCAGATGCTGGCCCACGAGTTTCGGCTCCTGCACGAGCGGCTGGGCCCGTCTCGCGGGGGCTCGACGCGGTTCTTCGCCCTCGCCGACACCGCCGCGGCGCGGTCGTTCGCCGGGGGCAACGAATGCCACGCCTGGATGGCGATCCGCTTCCAGCACGCGATCGGCGCCGCCACCAGCGACGTCGTGCTCCACGTGCGGCTGCTCGACGCCGCCAACGCCGCGCAGGCCGACGCCCTCGGCCGGCTCGGCGTCAACCTCGTGCACGGGGCGTTCGCCCACTGGAAGTCGCCGCGGTCACTAATCGAGACGCTCCTCGAGCACGTCGGCCGCGACCGGCTCGAGATCGACTGGATCCGGGTGGACGGGCCCGCCTTCGAGGACGTCGACAACCGCCTGCTCGGGCTCCATCTCGTGCGGATCGGCTACACGCCGGCGGTGCTGTTCGACGTGGACGGCACGCCGCTGCTGGCCTCGGAGTCGATCCGCCACACCCGCGTGCTCGTGGAGCGCGGCCGCTTCGCCCCGGTCACGAGCCTCAACGTGGAGATGCTGGCCCGCGCCCGCGCGGCCTTCGATGCGGCCGCCAAGCCTGGCTCGGGGCCGGTGCGGGAGATCCTCGAGATCACGATGAACAACCTCCGCGACCGCGGCACCGCCGACGACGCCGACTTCCTCGCCCGCGTCGACCTGATCACCGCCGTCGGCAAGCTGGTGCTGGTGAGCGATCTCGGCGCCTTCCACGCGCTGGGCGAGTATCTCGCCGACCGCAAGGTCGAAGCCACGGGGCTCGTGCTGGGCGTACCCCTGCTCCGGGAGGTGTTCAACGAGAGCCACTACCGCCAGCTCGACGGCGGCATCCTCGAGGCTTTCGGCAGGCTGTTCACGCACGGCGTACGGCTCTACGCGCATCCCACCCGCGACGTGATCACCGGGCAGGTCGTCACGGCCGACACGATGAAGGTCGCCCCGCACCTCTCGCACCTGCTGGAGCACCTCCGCACCAACGGACTGATCCTTCCGCTCGACTGCGATCCCGCCGACCTCCGCACCTACTCCAGCGAGGACGTGCGCACGCGGATCTGCGGGGGCGATCCGTCGTGGCGCGAGCTCGTGCCGCCGCCGGTGGCCGACGCGATCGACCGCCACGGCTATTTTGGCGCGAGCTGCGCGTCATGAAGCCCACCATCCTCCGCGACCGCGCCGCCGCGCCCGACGGCACGCCGCTCACGCTCCACGAGCACGACGGCGCCTTCACGATCCGCGTCGGCGGTGTGGAGCTGATGTCGAGCCGCCAGCACCACTCGGAGGAACGGCTCGCCGAGCTGGCCTGCGCAGCGATCGCGGCGCGGCGGGAGGCCCGCGTGCTCGTCGGCGGCCTCGGGATGGGCTTCACGCTCCGCCGCTGCCTGGCCTGCCTCGCGGCCGACGCGGAGGTGGTGGTCGCGGAGCTCGTGCCCGCCGTGATCCGCTGGAACCGGGAGCCGGCCTACGGGCTCGGGGCCGATGCCCTCGCGGACCCCCGCGTAACGGTTCACGAGGGCGACGTGGCCGACGTGCTC
>CAXNJC010000272.1:0-3535 GCA_964202525.1 Pirellulales bacterium | reverse complement strand
GTATCCCCGGCGAGCTATATCCGAAATACTTCCTCGCTTTCTGCGGGCCACCTGCGGCCGGCCGTTCGGATCACGTATGCCCCCTGCCCGCTCCCCCGACGCTGCGCCGGCCGCGCAGTTCGTCGGCTTCGTACTCGCCGAGCAGCACTATCTCTTTCGCATCGAGCGGATTCAGGAGATCGTCACGCCCGGCAGGGTGACGAGGCTGCCCGAGGTGCCCGCCTACGTGATGGGCGTCAGCAACCTGCGGGGCACGATCATCCCCGTCATCGACCTCCGGCTGCTCTTCGGTCTCCCGGCCAGGGAGATCGACGCGGCCACTCGCACCATCGTGGTGGTCGTCGGCGACCGTACGGTGGGCTGCACGGTCGACGCGGTGTCGCAGGTGATCCGCCTGCCCGCCGACCAGGTGCACGCGGCCGACGAGGCGGTGGTCACGGAGGGCCCCCGGTACGTCGCCGGGTTCGCGAGGGTGGGTGAGGACCTTGCGATCGTCCTCGACGTCGACCATCTCCTCGATCCCGACGTGCTCGACCGCGTGCATCGCACAGGCGGTCCACGTCTGCCAGCATGAGTCCCTTCCGGAGCGTTTCTCGATGAAGTTCTCTTCCGATGCCTCGCTGCGGCGGCTGATCCAGGCCGCGCTTCTGCTGATGTCGCTCGTGCCGGTGGCGGTCGTCGGCTGGTTCATGTACCGCTCGGCATCGACGTCGCTCCACCGGGAGGCGGCGGCGCGGCTCGAGGCCGTGCGAACGATCACGGGCCAGTCGGTCGAGCGGTATTTCGACACGCTCCGACAGGAACTGCTCGCCACCGCGGCGACGGGCAGGGCGGGCGAGGCGCTCGCTGCTTTTCGGGCAGCGCTCGCCGACGGCTTTCCCGATACGAAGCAGGCCGAACGCGAGCGGATGGACCTGGCTTCAGGCTACGTCGGAGTCTTCAACGCCCCCTACCGGGAGATGAACGGCAGCGACATCGACATGCGACCGTATGTCGATGCACTCACGTCGTCTGGCGTGAGGCTTCAGGAGCTCTACATCACCCGCAACCCGCATCCCCGTGGGGCCAAGCAACTCCTCGACGACGCCGGCGACGGCTCGGCCTACTCTCAGGCCCACCGCCAGTCGCATCCCATTTTCCGTGAGATTCTCGAACGCTTCGGCCTCTACGACGTGTTCCTGATCGACGCGGCCTCAGGGCAGATCGTGTTCACCGTCTGCAAGGAGATCGACTTCGGGGCCTCCCTCACCTCCGGCCCGCTTGCCTCGAGCAACCTCGCGAAGGCCTTTACCTCGGCGGTGGCGCTCGGCCGGGCCGGGACCGCGGCCTACGCGGAGTTCGACC
Source organism: Pirellulales bacterium (assembly GCA_964202525.1). Classification (GTDB taxonomy): domain Bacteria; phylum Planctomycetota; class Planctomycetia; order Pirellulales; family UBA1268; genus QWPN01. The sequence continues at coordinate 2,191 of CAXNJC010000272.1, read as the reverse complement.
GCTACCTGCCGTCGTACCTGGCCCCGGCGAGCTTCATCGCCACGCCACTCGTCGTCGGCGGGAAGGTGGAGGGGGTGCTGGCCTTCCAGATTCCCCTCGACACGTCGACCAAAATCATCGGTGAGACGACGGGCCTCGGCGAGACTGGGGAGACCTACGCGGTCGGTCCCGACCTCATGTTCCGCTCGAACTCGAGATTTGCGGAGGATCTCGGGGTCGCCACCACCGTCATCAATCCGAAGATCAAGGTCGACACGCGACCGGTTCGCGACGCGCTCGACGCGGACGGCTCCGGCACCGCGCTGGCGATCGACTACCGCGGGCAACGCGTGCTGTCGTCGTGGATGCCCATCGACGTGTTCAAGGGGAATGTGGCGGGATCGGCCGGCGTGCGGTGGGCGCTGGTGTCGGAGGTCGACGAGGCCGAGATCCTGGCGCCGGTCCACCGGCTCCGCACATTCGCGGCCACGCTCTTCGGCCTCACCGCCCTCGGTGCCGTGATCGCGTCGCTCGTGATCTCGCGCCGTCTGACCCGCGACCAGGAGACGCAGCAGCGGCTCTCGGAGATGGTGCAGAACACGGCGGTGCGACTGATGTTCGCCGACCGAGACCTGAAGATCGCCTACATGAACCCTGCCTCCGAGCAGCAGCTGCGCCGCTTCCAGCACCTGCTGCCCTGCCCGGTGGAGGAGATGATCGGCAAGCCGATCGACATCTTCCACAGCGAGCGAGACCGGCAGCAGCGGCTGCTTGCCGACCCGGCGAACCTGCCGCATCGCGCCCAGATCCATCTCGGCGACGAGGTGCTCGACCTGAATGTCTCGGCCCTTCGCGACGCGAAGGGGCGGTATATGGGGCCGCTGCTCACCTGGGAGGTGATCACCGACCGTGTCCGGGCGGAGGAGCGGGAGCAGGCGCTGCAGGCCGGCGTCAAGGCGGCCAAGGAATCGCTGGAGTCGAAGGTAGGCCTGCTCTCCGAGGTGTTCTCGGCGGCGTCGCAGGGCGATCTCCGCCGCACGGCCGCCATCTCCGGCGACGACGAGATGGCCATGCTCGGCACCAACGCCGCTCGGATGCTCGGCGAGCTCCGCGACATCATCAAGCAGATTTCCGAGGCCGCTGGTCAGCAGAACGATGGCGCGCGGATGATCGCCGAGAGCGCCGCGAGCCTCAGCGACGGCTCTCAGTCGCAGGCGGCCAGCGTGGAGGAGATGACCGCGGCCGTCGAGCAGCTCGTGGGCTCGATCGAGACGATCTCCCGCAGCGCCGTGGAGTCGCGGGCCCAGGCCGCCAAGACGACCGAGATGGCCCAGGCGGGGAGCCGGGCGGTGGCCGACGCCATCGAGTCGATGCGGACGATCCGGCGGTCGTCTGAGCAGATCGAAGACATCATCCAGGTGATCAGCGAGATCGCTTCGCAGACCAACCTCCTCGCGCTCAACGCCGCGATCGAGGCGGCCCGCGCCGGCGAGCACGGCCTTGGCTTCGCGGTGGTGGCCGACGAGGTACGGAAGCTTGCCGAGCGGGCCAGCGAGGCTGCCAAGGAGATCACGATGCTGATCCACGAGTCGACCAAGCGGGTGGAGCACGGGGCCGACCTCTCCGAGAAAGTAGGGCAGTCGCTCGCCGCGATCGTGTCGGCGGTGGAGGCCACCGCCACCGGCATCACCGACATCGCCACCTCGACCGAGTCGCAATCGGCCAACGCGGCCGAGGTGAAGATGGCGATCCGATCCGTGTCCCAGACCACGGAGTCGAACGCGGCGGCCGCGGAGGAGATGGCGGCCAGCGCCGAGGAGCTCGGCGCGCAGGCCGAGGGGCTTCGCGACCTGGTGAAGCGGTTCAAGGTGTGAGCGACGGATCGCCAGGGCTCGGCCAGGAGGCGCCACGGTGAAAGACCTGATCACGCTCACGACCGCCGAGTTCGGCCGCTTCCAGGCGTTCATCTACGAGCGCACCGGCATCCGCACGGCAGACGGCAAGGTGACGCTCCTCTCCAATCGGATCCGCCGCCGGCTCCGCGAGCGCGGTGTGGAGTCGTTCGCTGCCTACTACGACCTGCTCGTCTCGGGCCGTGAGCCGGGCGAGCTCGAGGCCTTTATCGACGCGATCACCACCAACGAGACCCACTTCTTCCGCACGCCCGATCACTTCGCCTGGTTCGCCGGTCCGTTTCTCGACGAGTCGGTCG
>CAXNJC010000271.1:0-3551 GCA_964202525.1 Pirellulales bacterium | reverse complement strand
TGTTCGCGACCTGGTTTGCGTGGGTCGATCTACGGGGCCTGCCCGGCTCGCCCTGGGCGCTGGCCGACATCGCTGCGACGCCGTTGCGGCAGGAACTCTTTGGCGGGTTGCTCGTGTTCGACTCGCTCACGGCGTACATCCGCCTCGTGCTCACCGGGTTCCTCGTGCTCTACATCCTGTTCACGAAGGTGTCGGGCATTCCCGACCGCGACGACGGTGCCGACTTCTACACGCTCGTGCTGGGATCGTCGCTCGGCATGTGCCTGATGGCGTCGGCCAACCACCTGCTGATGCTCTTCATGGCGGTCGAGATGGCGAGCGTGCCGTCGTATGCCCTGGCGGGCCTTCTCAAGGGGCGAAAGGCGAGCTCCGAGGCGGCCCTCAAGTACGCCGTCTACGGCGCCGGCGCCGCCGGGATCATGCTCTACGGCATCAGCCTCCTGGCCGGGGTGCTCGGCACCTGCCACCTGCCGAGCATGGCCGCGGAGCTCGGCCGGATCGTGGGTGAGGGGGCCGACACCGGTTCGATCATGGTGCTCGCCCTGGGCGGGCTGATGCTGGCTGCCGGGCTGGCGTTCAAGCTCTCCGCGGTGCCGTTCCACTTCTGGTGTCCCGACGTCTTCGAGGGGGCCGCCGCGGAGGTGGGGGCGTTTCTCTCGGTCGCCAGCAAGGCCGCGGCCGTGGCGCTGGCAGTGCGGGTGGCCTTCTCGCTGGGCTGGCTCGGCGATGCCACGGGCGTGACTGCGGCGGGCCTCGCGGATGTCCGCCACTTCTCGGTGTACGTGATCGGCCTGATGGCGGCGGTGACCTGCACGCTGGGCAACCTCGCCGCCTACGGCCAGACGAACATGAAGCGGCTGCTCGCCTACTCCACCATCGCCCACGCCGGCTACCTGCTGATGGGCGTGGCGGCGGCGGTGGCGATGCTGGGAACCGATCCGGTCGGCTGCCGGGCGGCCGTGACCGCGATCGCCTTCTATCTCGGCACCTACCTGTTCATGAACCTCGGTGCGTTCGCCATCGTGGCGGTGCTGCGCAACCGTCTGCGGAGCGAGGAGATTGCCTCGTACGCGGGCCTCGTGCGAACCAATCCCGGCCTCGTCGTGGCCGCTGCGGCTGTGCTGGTCAGCCTTGTCGGCCTGCCGCCGATGGCCGGTTTCGTGTCGAAGTTCCTCGTGTTCGCATCGCTCGCCGAAGCCATCACGAAGGGCATCGAGAGGCCGCTCATGCTGGTGCTGCTCGTGGTGGGCGGCGTCAACACCGTGATCAGCCTGTTCTACTACCTCCGCGTGCTGAAGGTCATGACCTTCGATCCGCCTGCCGACGGCCGCGTCGCCGCCGCCGCACCGGTGTGGCTGCCGGGGGCGCTCGTCACCGCCGTGGTGGTCCCGGTCGTGCTGCTCGGCATCTTTTTTTCCGGCCTGCTCGAGTTCGCGCGGCTGGCGGGCACCTTCGCGTCGTAGCATCCGGATTCACGTCATGGCCGTCACCGATCCCCTGTGCCGCATCGTCGCCGCGATCCAGCCGTCGATGCTGTTGTATCTCGCCGACTCGGGGATCTGGTCGTACCCTGGCCCGGAGGCGGTGAAGCTCGCCCTGGCCGACGCCGTGGACGACCTCCGCAACGTGGTGGCCCGGGCGACCGTGTTCCTCGACGAGCGGGAGGTGTCCACGCCGCCGAAGGCGGCCTTTCCGCTGTCGTTTACCGCGCTGCATGACGTCGATCTCGCGAACCTTCTGCCCCGGGTGATCGGCGGCCTGCGGCAGCAGCTCGGGGAGCTCGAGGCGGTCACCGGCCCCGCGGGAGTCGATGCCGCCGCCGCCGACCTGCTCGCCGACGCCAAGCAGTCGACCCGCCAGCACCTCGACGCGTTGGAGCAGCTGGCCGCCAAGCTCAGGGCGGGCCTGGCCGGATCGACGCAGACCGCGGGCTGATGGAACTCTACGACAGCCACTGCCACCTCGACCCGATGCGGTTCGGCGCCGAACTGGATGACGTGCTCGCCCGGGCGCGGGCGGCTGGCGTGACCAGGATGACCGTGATTGGCACCCGCGCCGCCGACAGCGAGGCGGCAGCCGATCTGGCGGCCCGTGAGCCCGGCGTCGTGGCCGCGGCCGGCGTTCACCCCAACGACGTGGCCGAGGCGGAGCCGGACGAGTGGGACCGGGTGGTGAGGCTCGTCGAGTCGGGGCGGGTGGCGGCCGTCGGCGAGACCGGTCTCGACTGGTACCGGACGACGGCTCCCCGCGAGATGCAGCGGGAGTGGTTCGCCCGGCACCTCGACCTCGCCCGCCGCTCGGCGCTGCCGGTGGTGATCCATACCCGCGAGAGCATCCGCGACACGCTCGACATGCTCCGCGACGCCGTCGCTCGCGGACCGCTACGGCCGATCCTGCACTCGTTCACGGGCTCGGCAGCCGAGGCTGCGGAGGCGATCGACCTCGGCTGCCACCTCGGATTCGCCGGGATGGTGACGTTTCGCTCGTCGACGGCGCTCCGCGAGGTGGCGGCCGCGATCCCGCTCGACCGGCTGCTCGTCGAGACTGACAGCCCCTTTCCTTCGCCCGAGCCGCTCCGCGGCCGGCGAAACGAGCCGGCCAACGTGGTGCACACGGCCCGCTGTCTCGCGCTGGCCCGCGGCGAGCCGCTCGAGGCCTTCGCCGCCGCCACCACGGCCAACGCCCTTCGCGTGTTCGGAGTGGCCTGAGATGGACCGTCGCACGCGACTCTTGAGCGGCTGTCCCGTGGCGACCGGGCTGGGGCTCGAGTTTGGGCCCCTCGCCAATCCGGTGGTCCGCAAGGACGAGGGCCGGATCGTCTACGTGGACCACATCGACACCGACGCGCTCAAGGGCAAGGCGGTCAACAATCCCAACGTGGACGAGACGGCGATCGTCGCGGTGGACGTGGATCTCCGCCGCGGCCCGCTCGTCGAGCAGTGCGGCCCGCTTGGCCCGTTCGACTACGTGGTGGCGTCGCACGTGTTCGAGCATCTGCCGAACCCGATCGGCTGGCTGCGGGACGTGGCGTCGCTGCTCGTGCCCGGGGGCGTGATCGCCCTGGCCGTGCCCGACCGCCGCTACACGTTCGACTTCTTCCGTGCCGAGACCACGATCGCCCAGTTGGTGGCCTACGATCTTGAGAACTGGACGAAGCCGAGCCTCACGCAGCTCACCGACCACTTCTTCCATGTGCGACGGGTGGACACGGTCGCTGCCTGGGCCGTGACGCCCACCATCGAGAGCGTGCCCAGGCACCACGACGACGAGTCGGTCGCCCGGGTCCTGGGGCGGGCGGTGGCGGGCAGGCACGTCGACTGCCACTGCACGGTGTGGACGAGCGGCCATTTCGGCCGCGTGATCTCCGAGGTGCTCCGGCTCCGCGAGGTGCCCCTGCGAATCCGTTGGCTCGACGACCCGGTGCCTGGGACCAACGAGTTCCTGACGCAGCTCGAGCGGGTCTGAGTCGCAGCCGCAGCCGTTCGCGGCCCGGCTGGTGTACCCTGTCCGAGGGAGCCGCCATGACCGCCACGATCCGCCGCCAGACGCCG
>CAXNJC010000270.1:0-3552 GCA_964202525.1 Pirellulales bacterium | reverse complement strand
AGGAAGGAGTAGAAGGTCTTCAGCGTGGCCGCCTGCCGGGCCACGCTCGCCCGGGCGAGCCCCCGCTTCGCGAGCGCCGCGAAGTAGTCGCCGAGATCCCGCACGCTCATCGCGGCCGGCGCGCGGCCGGTGAGCCAGGCCGTAAAGTCGCGAAGGTCACGGCGGTAGGCCGCCTGGGTGTTCGCGGCGAGGCCGCGCTCGTGGCGGACGTAGTCGAGGAACCGCTCGACGAGTTCCGGAGCCGCCGCCCCCTGCCCGGCCGCGACCACCCCCTCGAGGAGGATCTTCCGCGTCCGGCGTGGCTTGGGGCTGTCGGTCACACGTCGTATCCGAGATTCGGGGCGAGCCACCGCTCGACGTCCGGCACCGGCATCCCCTTGCGGGCCGCGTAGGCCTCGACCTGCTCTCGCGTGATCCGGTCCACCGCGAAGTATCGGCTTTCCGGATGGGCGAAATAGAGCCCGCTCACGCTCGCTGCCGGCATCATCGCGCAACTCTCCGTAAGCCGCATGCCCGCCCCCTCCTCCGCGCCGAGCAAGCTGAAGATCGCCCGCTTCTCGGTGTGGTCGGGGCAGGCGGGATAGCCCGGGGCCGGGCGAATGCCGCGATACTGCTCGTCGATCAGCTGCTCGTTGGTGAGGCTCTCGGCCCGGCCATAGCCCCATTCCAGGCGGGCCTTGGCGTGCAGCCACTCCGCACAGGCCTCGGCGAGACGGTCCGCCAGCGCCTTGGCCAGAATCGAGGAGTAGTCGTCATGCTCGGCGTCGTACCTCCGGCACAGCTCCTCGCAGCCGTGGCCGGTGGTGACGGCGAAGGCTCCGAGGTAGTCGTTCCGGCCGCTCTCGACCGGCGCCACGAAGTCGGCGAGGGCATGGAACACGTCCTGCCCCTTCCGCTCCCACTGCTGGCGGAGGGTGTGCACGCGGCCGAGTTCGCTGGTCCGCGACTCGTCGGCGTAGAGGGCGATGTCGTCGCCCACCGAGTTGGCCGCGAAGAAGCCGTAAACCGCCTTCGCCCCGAGGGCGTCCTCGCGGACGATCCGGTCGAGCATCTCGAGCGCGTCGTGGTGCAGCTTTCGCGCCTCCTCGCCCACGACCGGATCGTTGAAAATCGCCGGATACTTCCCCTTGAGCTCCCACGAGAGGAAAAACGGCGACCAGTCGATGAACGGGATCAGTTCGGCCAGCGGCACCGGGTCGAGCGTCCGTACTCCCAGGAAATCGGGCACGTCGATCGGCGCGGTCGCCCAGTCGGTGGTCCACCGTTTCGCGCAGGCGGTGGCATAGGAGACGAGTTTCGTCTCCTGTCGCCGCTTGAAGTTCTCCACGTCACGGGCCTGCGCCTCGCGGGTGGTGCGGACGAACTCCTCCCGGGCGGTCGCGCTCAGCAGCTTCTCCACCACGCCTGCGGCCCGCGAGGCATCGTTCACGTGGACGACCGCGCCCGAGTACTTCGGAGCGATTTTCACGGCCGTGTGCCTGGCCGACGTCGTCGCCCCGCCGATCAGCAGCGGCATCTTCAGCTTGGCGTGCTCGAACTCCTGCGCCACCTGCACCATCTCGTCGAGACTCGGCGTGATCAAGCCCGAAAGCCCCACGATGTCGACCTGGTGACGGATCGCTTCGTCGATGATCTTCGTGCAGGGCACCATCACGCCGAGGTCCACCACCTCGTAGCCGTTGCAGCCGAGCACCACGCCCACGATGTTCTTGACGATGTCGTGGACGTCGCCCTTCACGGTGGCCATCAGCACCGTGCCCCGCTTGGTGTCGGCGGCCCCCGAGGCGGCCCGCTCGGCCTCCATGTAGGGAAGCAGGTGGTTCACGGCCCGCTTCATCACGCGGGCGCTCTTCACGACCTGCGGGAGGAACATCTTGCCCTCGCCGAATAGGTCCCCCACCGTCTGCATGCCCCGCATCAGCGGGCCCTCGATGATCTCCAGGCTCGTCGCATAGTGCTCCCGGGCAACCTCGACGTCCTCCTCGACGTAGTCGGCGATCCCCTTCACGAGGGCATGCGTGAGCCGCTCCTCGACGCCGAGCGTCCGCCAGGTGTCGACCTTCGCCGCCTCTCCGGAGCCGCGGTTCTTCACCGTCTCCGCGAACTCGACGATCCGCTCGGTCGCGTCGGGCCGGCGGTCGAAGAGCACGTCTTCCACCCGCTCCTTCAGCTCGGGCTCGATCTCCTCATAGACCGCGAGCTGACCGGCATTCACGATCCCCATCTCCATCCCGGCCTGAATGGCGTGATAGAGGAAGCAGGAATGCATCGCCTCGCGGACCACCTCGTTGCCGCGGAACGAGAACGAGATGTTGCTCACGCCGCCCGACACCTTGACCAGCGGCATCTTTTCCTTGATCCGCCGCGTGGCCTCGATGAAGTTGACCGCATACCGGTTGTGTTCCTCGATGCCGGTGGCCACCGTGAGGATGTTCGGGTCGAAGATGATGTCCTCGGGGGGAAAGCCGGCCTCCTCGGTGAGCAGCCGATAGGCCCGCTGGCAGATCGCCACCCGGCGCTCGACGTCGGTCGCCTGACCCTCCTCGTCGAAAGCCATCACCACGACCGCCGCGCCGTAGCCGCGGATCGTGCGGGCATGCTGGAGGAACACCTCCTCCCCCTCCTTGAGGCTGATCGAGTTGACGATCCCCTTGCCCTGGACGCACTTCAGCCCCGCCTCGAGCACCTCGAACCGCGAGGAGTCGATCATGATCGGGACCTTCGAGATCTCCGGCTCGCTGGAGAGCAGCGTGAGGAACTTGGTCATCACCTTCACGCCGTCGAGCATGCCCTCGTCGACGTTGACGTCGATGATGTTGGCACCGTTCTCCACCTGCTGCCGAGCGACGCCCAGCGCCTCCTCGTAGCGTTCCTCCTTGATGAGCCGGGCGAAGGCCCGCGAGCCGGTGACGTTCGTCCGCTCGCCGATGATCGTGAAGCTGCTCTCGGGCCGCAGTTCGAGCATCTCGAGGCCCGAATAGCGGCTGCGGCGCGGCGGATCAGCCGGCTTCCGCGGCGGATAATTCCGCATCGTGTCGGCGATGGCCTTGATGTGGGCCGGCGTGCTGCCGCAGCAGCCTCCCACGATGTTGAGCCAGCCGCTCTGGGCGAACTCCTCGAGCACGCTCGCCATCATCTCGGGCGTCTCGTCGAAGCCGCCGAGCGCGTTGGGCAGGCCGGCGTTGGGATAGCAGCTCACCAGCCGCGGCGTGATCCGCGACAGGTCGGCCACGTGCGTGCGGAGCTTCTCAGGACCGAGCGCGCAGTTGATGCCGGCGGAGAGCAGGTCGATGTGCGAGATGCTCGTCCAGCAGGCTTCGACGGTCTGGGCGGAGAGCGTCCGGCCGCCCTCGAAGATCGTGAACGACGCCATCACGGGCAGCGACCTGCCGAGGTCGGAGAAGGTCCGCTCGATCGCGTGGAGGCAGGCCTTGAGCACGAGCGTGTCGAAGGCCGTCTCCGCGAGGAGAATGTCGACGCCCCCTTCGATCAGCGCCTCGATCTGCTCCCGGTAGGCCGCCACCATCTCGTCGTAGGTGACGTCTCGATGGC
>CAXNJC010000269.1:0-3566 GCA_964202525.1 Pirellulales bacterium | reverse complement strand
TATCAGGTGTCTCCCATTCTCTGGAAGAAGGTGGCGGGAGGCTTGAGCGCCGGCCGCGTGCAGAGCGTGGCCACGCGGATCGTCGTCGAGCGGGAGCAGGACATCCGCGCGTTCACCCCGGCGGAGTCGTGGGAGATCACCGGCGGCATGACGTTCGACGTGGCGAAGTCGGCGGCCCTGCACGGCGAGTGGACGGAGTTCATGGCCCGCCGCGACGAACGTGGCCGGCCCCCGCTGGTCCGCGACCGGATGGCGTGGCTCGCCGACCGCCGATCGCTCGCCTGCGACCTCGTCGAGGTCGGCGGCAAGCCCGTGCGCATCGAGGCGGAGAACACGTCGACGACCGATCTCGCCGGCGACGTCCGGACGGCGGCCGAGGCGGCCGGGCTGCTCGATGTGCGCATCGACCGGCAGACCGACGAGGCGGGCAAGGGCCGCGGCCGGAACATGGTCCGCCTGGCCGGCCGCCCTGATCCGCAGGCCCGCTACACGGTCGATTCGATCGACGTCACGCGGACCCGGTCCAAGCCCTACCCCCCCTTCATCACCAGCACGCTGCAGCAGGCCGCCTCCAGCCGGCTCGGCATGAGCACCGACCGCACGATGCGGATCGCCCAGCAGCTCTACGAAGGCATCGACCTGCCTGACGAGGGGCGGGTCGGCCTGATCACGTACATGCGAACCGATTCGACGAACCTCTCCCGGGAGGCGATCGAGATGGCCCGCCGCTACCTCGAGGAGCGACACGGAGCGGCCTACGTGCCCGAGAAGCCGAGGTCGTATTCGAGCTCGAACGAGTCCGCGCAGGAGGCCCACGAGGCGATCCGCCCGACCGACGCCTTCCGCGAGCCCGACCGCATCGCCGCCGCGCTCAGCGACGAGCAGCTCAAGCTCTACCGGCTCATCTGGCAGTGCTTCGTGGCCTGCCAGTCGACCGACGCCGAGTGGGACTCCACCGCGGTGCGGATGCGGCGGAGCGACCGCGACACGGGCGCCGTGTTCAAGGCCACCGGCCGGGTGCTGCGCTTCGACGGCTTCTACCGGATCAGCGGCACGCCACGAGACGACGGCGACCAAGTGCTCCCCGACTTCGCCAAGGGGGCGGTGCTGGCCCCCTTCGACATCGAGCCGCGGCAGAAGTTCCAGGCTCCGCCCCCGCGGTACACGGAGGCCACGCTCGTCAAAAAGATGGAGGAGGAGGGGATCGGCCGTCCGTCCACCTACGCCAGCATCATCAACGTCATCGAGAACCGGGGCTACGTGACGCAGCAGGACCGCCGCTTCCACGCAAATAAAATCGGCGAGGCCGTGACGGGCTTCCTCAAGCGGGGCTTCCGCGACCAGTTCATCGAGATCGGCTACACCCGCGGGATCGAGCGGGAGCTGGACCAGGTCGCCCAGGGCGCGAAGAAGTGGACCGACATGCTCCACGAGTTCCACGCCGAACTTTCGCCGAAGCTCGAAGAGGCGATGAACCAGCGCCACGTGCAGGAAAACCCTGAAGAGTCGGAATACGCATGCCCCGAGTGTGGTCGCCGGTTGTTGTATCAACTCAGTAAGAAGACCGGCGGCGAGTTTCTCTCCTGCTCGGGCTACAACGAAAAGATCATCGAGGAGCCGGTCGAGGCCCCGGCGGCAAAGGGGAAGGCCAAGAAGGCGAAAAAGAAGGCCAAGCCGAAGGAACGGCCCGCCTGCAGCTTTGCGATGCCGGTGGATCGCCAGCGGCGGCAGCTGCTCCCCGAGCAGATCGACCTCCTCTCGCCGGCGGGCGTGCCGATGGTGAAGCGGACGGGCCGGTTCGGCGACTTCCTCGTGGAGGACAAGCCGCGGCCTCCGAAGCCGAAGGGTCGGAAGGCGGCTGACGCTCCCGCCGAGCCGCCGCCGTTCATCCTCAATCTCGACCGCAAGGGGAACCTCAAGTTTCCCGCGCCGCCGCCGCTGGTCACCGACATCGCCTGCCAGAAGTGCGGCGACCTGATGAACCTTCGCGACGGCAAGCGGGGCCCGTGGCTCGGCTGCCGCGCCTTTCCCAAATGCCGTGGCCGCGAGGCGTTCACGAAGCTCCCCGAAGACCGCCAGAAGGCCCTGCAGGCCGAACTCGAGCGGCACATGCGCGGCCAGACGAAGCTCAGCCTCACCCGCCGCGACGGCGTCACGCCGGTGCCCGAGGGCACGCCCCTCTCCCAGCTCACGATGGAAGGCGGCGTCGCCCAACTCGCGAAGTTCAGCGGCTGAACGGCTCGGGTTACCCGCTGCTGCTTCCCCTATCCATCGAGGGGAAGCCGGGGACTGGCTTCTGCTCGACGAGCTTCGAGCATTTCGCCCCGTCGAGCCGGCAGCGCGATCACGCCTGGCGCCCGCCCGCATCGCTCACGCGATGGCGGCTTCCAGGAAGCGTAACCGCGTGAGCGGTACGGCGTTCGCATGCGCCCCCCTCACACCCAGGGCATCTCCGAGGCGAACGTCGCGGGCATCTCGTCGAGGGCCGTCGCGTAGGCCGTGGCGTGGGACCGGCAGTGCGAGATGCTCACCAGGATGCAGCGGATGCCCATCCGCTCCGCCATCTCGGCCGTGCCGCCCCGCAGGGTCGCCACCGGACGTCCGGCCGCCCCGTTGGTGACTTCCACATCGCGCCAGCTGACTCCCCGGCGCCAGCCGGTGCCGAGGGCCTTGAGCACGGCCTCCTTCGCCGCCCAGCGGCCGGCGAAGTGCTGCGTGGCCATGGTCCGGGCCCTGCAGTACTCGATCTCCGCGGGCGTGTAGACGCGGCCGATGAACAGCTCGCCGTGCCGCTCGATCATCTGGGCGATCCGGAGCACCTCGGTGATGTCGGTGCCGATGCCGAGGACGTTCATGCGGGCCGCCCCTTGCCGGCCGACCGGCCCGCGGCCGCCGCCTCGCCCCGCGCCAGCCCGCAGGCCCGCCGCGCCCGGGCGAGCACCTCGCCCGCCTTGGCCCGCGCCTTCGCCGCTCCGGCCGCGAGGATCGCCTCGATGCGGGAGGGATCCGCCTCGATGGCCGACCGCCGCGCCCGCGCGTCGGCGAAATGATCGGCCGCCGCCTGCACGAGCGCCTTCTTCACCTCGCCGTAGCCGAAGCCGCCGCGGCGATACAGGTCGGCCATCTGCAGCCGCTCGGCCTCGGGAGCCACCAGCGAGAAGAGCTGGAAGAGGTGATCCTCCTCCGGATCCTTGGGGTCCTCCATCGGCCGCGAGTCGGTGGTGATCCGCATGATCTTCTTCTTCTGCGCGGCCGGCTCCTCGAACACGTCGATGGTGTTGTCGTAGCTCTTGCTCATCTTCTGGCCGTCGGTGCCGGGCACCTTCGCGCCGCCCTCCACCAGCCGCGGGCGGGGCAGCGTGAAGACCTCGCCGTAGAGGTGGTTGAACGTGCCAGCCAGGTCGCGGCAGACCTCGATGTGCTGGATCTGGTCCTCGCCCACCGGCACGACGGTCGCGTCGTAGGCGAGGATGTCGGCCGCCATCAGCACCGGATAGGGGAACAGGCCGGGGGAGAAAAAGGGGGAGCAGCTCTTTTCGGCCGCCCTCGCCGTACTCGCCGACGAG
>CAXNJC010000268.1:0-3571 GCA_964202525.1 Pirellulales bacterium | reverse complement strand
AAGCGCCAGAAGATAGTCGTCGAGCCCCTGCCGCGCCTCCTGCTCCTGCGTGAGCAGGCGGGCGATCTCGCCCCGCAGCGTCTCGATTCGCTGCTCCTGCTCGGTGAACTTCTTCACGTACTGGTTGAACAGGTCGCTGCCGCGGTCGATCGCCCCCATGTTGCCACGAATCCGGCCCTGCTCCTGGTCGATGGTGGCGATCTCCTGCTCGCGAACCTGCCGGTCGCGGAGAATCCGCTCGATCTCCCGCTTGCGGCGGATCACTTCGGCGAGCGACTCCCGCACCGCCGGCGAGGTCGCCTTCGCGCGGGAGTAGAATAGGATCCGGTCGTCGTCGAGGTTCGTGATCGCGTGCGACTCCTCGACTGGCAGCTCCTCGGCCACCTCGAGCGTGGCGGCCTTTCCCGGATCGACGGCCACCGCGAACCGGGAGCGATCGCGGGTCGTCTCGGCCGGGGCATCGGGCTTCACGAGCTTCCAGCCGGCCTCCAGCGGATGCTCGATGAGCAGCTTCACGGCGTCCTTGCCCGAGTTCTTCACCTCGAAGACCTTCACCCGCGCGAGCTTCCGCGCGGCGACGAGCGTGCCCTTCACGAGCCGCACGCTCACGATCTCCTCCGGGCGGGCTTCCACGCGCGGCACCACCTCCACGTCGAGATCGACGGCATAGCTCAGGAGCCGCTCGGTGCCCGGGGCCATGTCCTCGATCCGGGCGTCGCCTGAGTAGCCGCCTCGCTGGTCGTAGACCGTGACCGGCCCCTGCATGAGGTGGAAGTCGGTGGTGTTCTTCAGCCGCAGCCCCGAGAGCGGATGCTTGGCCAGCACCCGCTCGTCGTAGATCGCCACCCGCTCGGCCTCGATCTCGCCCCCCACGATCGGCAGCATCGCGGAGCGTTGCCGCTCGAGCGTGACAGGCTTCTCGATCTCGTAGCGGAAGAGTTCGCCCAAGTCGCTGCCCTGCGCCAGCGACGGCCTGGCCCCGGCGATCTCGAAGGCGCCGTCGTCCGTGAGACCGTCCGCCACCTGAGCGCCCTCCAGCACCTTTCCGGCGGCCATCATCGCCGCAGGGGCCGCCGCCTTGGCCATCTCGCGACGGGCGACATCACGGCCACGATTCGCTTGCTCATCGAGCCGCCGTCCGGCCTGGGCGAGCTGCTTCTCCGCATCGGCCATGCTCTGGCCATACACCTGCGGCCGCAGCGACGCGTAGAGCTCGGGCTCCACGAGCGGCCGGGGCAGATAGAGCGGCTGATAGAGATCCATCACGAACGAGATCGGCCGGCCGCTGACGAGCGACATCCGCACGTTCTTCCAGTCGGCGTCGGTCGTGTTCTCCACGATCGCCCAGCCCTGCACCGCGGCCTTCGTGACGGCCGTGTCGGCGTCGAGCAGGAGGCGATAGCTGGTCTTCCAGATCGGCGACTCCCGCACATAGCCGACGGTCACGGGCCGCTCTCCCGCGCCCGAAAAGGCGATGCTCACGCCCTTCTTCTCGTTGTCGGCGGCCAGCGCCAGCACGGCGAGCGCCTTCTCGAGCTCGGCCTGGAGCCGCGGATCGACGAGCTTCACGCGGGCCACGGCGTCGAGCGGGATCGCCCGTAGCCCGTCGGCGGTGAGCACGGTGAGAAACTGCTTCTCGACCGCCTGCTCCTTGCCGATATCGACCCGCCGCTTCTCCACGCCCACGATCGTGCCGGCCACGGGCGTGGCGGCATCGAGCTCCACCCGCTGGCCACGCAGCCGGCCGAGGAGATCGCCGAGCGAAGGGTTGTCGGTGAGGTTGACGGCGAAGGTGCCGAGCGTCTTCGTGACGGGATCGCGGGAGGCGTAGCTCACCGTCGGCGGGCCGCCGGCGGGATCGAGCACCACCATACTCTTGAGCAGGTCGTTGACGTCGGCGGCGGCGAACTGCATCTCCACGGTCGCGTCGTCGACGACCTTCCCCGCGTGCTGGTAGTAGCCCACGCCCGACGTGAAGAGCACCACCCGCTCCAGCGGCAGCGGGGCGTCGGCGGCCGGTGCGGCCACCGCGGCAAGGACCACGCCGACGCAGGACACGAGCAGTGGGGAGACGCGACGCGGCATGATGGAGTTCCTGGCGAGGGCTGGCAGAAGGTCAACGGGTGATCCGGGACAACGTGACGCCCCTGGGTCGCCCGATCCCTGCCCGCATAACGCAAGGTTCCCATCGGGTCGCCGCCGCAGCAACCAGCCGCAGCCGAATCCGCCCCGGGGCACGCCGGGCCGTGGCCCTTCTCCCGAGTGGTGGTATGCTCCCGAAACTACCTCGCCGACGATTTTCAGGGGGACATCTGGCCGTGGTGCAGGCATCGAGATCGACGGCGTCTCCCCGCGCCCGAACCGCCCGGCGGCACTGCCGGCTCCGCGGCCCCGAGTCGCTCGAGTGCCGCCGCGCCCTCGCCGTCACCGCCACCGCGGCGATCGAGAGTTTCGTGATGCCGATCGGTTCGGCGGCCCAGCCGGTCGTGATCCGTCTCGCCGACCACTTCGACGGGGGCGGCAGCCCGCTCACCTACTCGGTGACGACCGACAACGGCTTCGCCGCGGCCACGATCGATCCTGCAGGCCTGCTCACGATCCACGCCTCGGCGCGCGTGCAGCCGGGATTCACGGTCGTCAGCGACAAGCTCATCGTCCGGGCGGCCTCGGCGACCAACCCGTCTGACTTCCGCGAGGCGACATTCACCGTCTACCAGAAGACGCCGACGCGGTTCGCGAATGCCATGGTGGCCGTGTCGGACACGGACGCGCGGCTCACCCAGACCGCGGTCGAGGTCGGCAGCGGCTGGTCGGGGTCGCCCGGCGTCGCCTGGCAGCACATCGTCGCCGGCGACTTCGACGGCAATGGCTCAGCCGACCTCGCCGCCCGTGACCCGGCATCGGGGGAGTGGTGGGTGTCGCGGAGCACCGACATCGGCTTCGTGCCCACGCGGTTCGCCGCGCGGTCCGCCCCGTGGAGCGAATGCTTCGTCGGCGACTTCAACGCCGACGGTCGGTCCGACCTTCTCGGCCGGAATCCCGCGACGGGCGAGTGGCTCGTGTCGCGGAGCACCGGCACGGCGTTCACCACCTCCACGTTCCGCGGCTTCGCGAACCCGCAGAACTGGGGATCGTTCGTGGCGGGCGACTTCACCTTCGACGGCAAGACCGACATCGCGGGCCGCAACCAGCTGACCGGCGGCTGCGGGGTGCTGCAGGACAACGGCACGCAGTTCGACCGGCCGCGCCGGATCGGCAGCTGGCCCACCACGACCGCCTCGCCGACGGCGCTGCCGCTCCGCGTTCCCTTCATCTCGCGGCGGCTCAGCGATCCTTTCGGCAGCGGCTCGCTTGGCGGCTTTTCCGGAGGCAGCCTGGCGGTGTTGCCCACCTGGACGACGCCAAGCCAGGGCACTTCGCCGTCTGTCCCTTCGACGCCCAACCAGGGCATCATCCAGATCACGCACGATCCCGCGACGACGAACGGCGGCAGCCTGGTTCCGAGCCAGCCCCCGACGTCGGGTGTGACCTTGGGCGTTTCCTCAGGCACGGGCACGCTCGTGCTCTCGGG
>CAXNJC010000267.1:0-3574 GCA_964202525.1 Pirellulales bacterium | reverse complement strand
CGGCGTCGCCTCGTCGATCGTCCCGCCCGCTTCGTCGCCCCAGACGCCCGTCGAGCTCGAGAGGATCACCCGCGGCTTCGTGCCCGTTGCGGTGGTGACGAGCGCGTCGAGCAGCCGCCGGAGCCCGTCCACGTGGACGTCGCGGTGGCTCGCTCCGGAGCCGCGGTCGAAGCCCACCGCCCAGAACACCATCGTGGGCACGCCGTGCGTGGCCACAAGCGCGTGCCAGCGATCCGCCGGCGCGGTCACGTCGACGATCACCGGCTCGGCGCCGAGCCGCCGCAGTGTCTCGGCCCGGCCGGCACTGCGCGTGGTGGCGAGCACCCGCGATCCCGCCTCGATCCAGCGGTGGGCCACCCGGCTGCCGAGGTAGCCGCAGCCGACGATCAGGCGGAGCGGCGGGGAGGCGGTTGGCGTCATGATGGGTTTCCGATGATTGGCCGGCCGTGCCGGAGTCGGGCGATGCGCCTAGCCGTCGAGGGCACGCGGGGGCTCGCCCCGCGCCTGGGACTCGAGCCACGCTTGGAGCACGACCTGCGCCGCGACCGCGTCGGCCCGCGCCTTCTTCCGGCCCCGCGTCAGCCCCACGCCGGCGAGCATGCCGGCAGCCTCACGGGAGCTGTAGCGCTCGTCGTGGAACACGACCGGCAGGCCCGTGCATCGGGTCAGCCAGCCGCCGAAGCGCTCCACCTCCACCGACATCGCACTGTCGGTGCCGTCGGCGTGCACCGGCAGGCCGACGACGAAGCCGGCGATCGACTCCTCGGCGACGAGCCTGCGGAAAAACGCCGCGTCGGCGTCGCGGTCGCCGACGGTGTGGTGCACGCACAGCGGGCTGCAGATGATCCGCTCGGCATCGCAGATCGCCACGCCAATCCGCCGGCGGCCGTAGTCGACACCGGCGAGCCGGCCGGCAGGCAGGGTGGTGGTCATCGGGCGGCCTCACCAGCGCCCGGGGCGAATCGGCCCGAGCGGAGAAACGCCGCCGTGGCCTCCTTCACGCGGCGGTCGCGGAGCAGCGCCGCGTGATCGACCGGCACCACCAGGAAATCGTCCGCGCCATCGAGGCGTGTCTCGTCCACCCGCACGATGGCGTCGTCGTCGCCGTCGAGAAAATGGCTGAAGCCGACGCCGTCGCCCCGGCCCCCGGCCACGATCCCGAACTCGCAGGCCGGCACGGCGAGGGTGGGCTCGACCCGCGGCCAGTGGATCACGAGGTCCCGGGCGGCTCCTTCGGCGAGCGTCGCCAGCATGCCCGCCCCGCCGATCTGCCGGGCGAGATCGGAGCCGCGGTTCGGCGGGCCGAGCATCACCATCCGATCGACCCGGGAGAGGTCGGCGTCGTCGGCGAGCGTCATCCAGCGACGGACCACGAGGTTGCCGAGGCTGTGGCCCACGAAGCTGATCCGCCCCGTGCCGGGCAGGCTGGCCACCACGTCCCCGAGGCTCCGGCCGTGTGCGGCGAGGTCGGCGGAGGTGCTGGCGTAGCCGACGAGCATCACGGTGGCTTCGATCGCGTTGCGGAGGTGGTCGGCGAGCGGCCGCATCGAGTCACGTCCCTCGCCGAGGCCGTGGAGCAGGATCACCGTCGGCCCGCGGACGGCGGGGATCGTGCCGTCGGCCTCGAGCGCGGCGAACGCCCGCCGGCAGGCCTCGTCATCCCCTTCCCGGACCACGGCGTCGCGCGGGTCGATGATCCGCCACCGGCCGTCGCGGGGACGTACCTGGAGCCGCCAGTCGTGGCGGACGACCTGGTCGCTCCACTCGAGCGCCTCCCGCGACCGCCGCAGGGCCGCCAGCCAGTCGCTCTCCCGTCCGGTCGCATCGGCAGCCGGCGCCGGACAGGCCAACGCCAGGCCGAGGATCACCGCGGTCAGAGATACCCGTTCCATCCACGCTTCTCGAGTTCGGCCACGACCTTCCGCACGGCCTCCTCGTGGGCCCGATCGGCCACGAGCGTCGCGTCCGGCGTGTGCACCACCAGAGTATCCTTCAGCCCGAGCGTGACGACGAGGTGCCGGTCGTCGGTGTGCACGATCGTGCCGGCCGAATCGATCCCGAGGTGGCGTCCCACGGCGGTATTGCCCGCCCCGTCGGCCCCCCGCTGCCGGGCCACGGCCGACCAGCCGCCCAGGTCGTCCCAGCCGAACGGGGCTTCGATCACGGCCACGTCGGCGGCGTGCTCGAGCACCGCGTAGTCGATCGAGATTCCCTTGATCGCGGCGAACTCCTCGGCGAAGACGCGGTCGCGGTCGGGGCCGTCCCAGGCCGCCGCGATCCGCCGCAGGTGGGCCATGGTGTCGGGTTGCCGCTCGTCGAGGGCGGCCACGATCGTGGCCGCCTGCCAGACGAAGATCCCGGCGTTCCAGAGGAAGTTGCCCGCGGCAACGTAGTCGGCGGCCACGCTCGCCGGAGGCTTTTCCCTGAAGGTTGCCACCGTGAACGTGGCCGCCGCGCCCGCCGCGGTGGGGAGCCGTTCGCCCTGCTGGATGTAGCCGAAGCTCTCGGCGGGGTAGGTGGGCCGCACGCCGAAGGTGACGAGCCTCTGCGGCGCGGCCTCGACCATCGCCGCCGCCTGGAGGATGGCCCGGCGGAACTCGGCGGCGGGCTGGATCACGTGGTCGGAGGGCATCACCGCCATCACGGCGGCCGGATCGTGACGGGCGACCAGCAGGGCCGCCAGGCCGATGCACGGCGCCGTGTCGCGCTTGCAGGGCTCACCCACGAGCGCCGCCGCCGGTAGCGCGGGCACCTGCTCGTGGACGGCCTCGATGAGCCGCGCCGAGGTCACGATCATCGTCCGCTCCGGGGGCACGAGCCCCTCCAGCCGGGCCACGGTGTCCTGGAGGAGCGTGGTGTCGCCCGCCAGCGGCAGCAGCTGCTTGGGCAGCGCCGCCCGGCTCGCCGGCCAGAACCTGGTTCCCGAGCCACCGGCCATCACGATCGCATGCAGCATCGACGTCGTTCTCCCAGGGCCGCTGGCCGGTCGCGGTTCACCGCGCCCGAACCCACGTCCAAAACAGGTAGCAGAGGAGCGGAAAGCCGGCGAAGATCACGCCGTAGGTGAAGAGGGTCGTCCAGACGTGGTGCGGCCAGCGTGCCATCGGGATCTCATCTCGCCGCCTGGACCGCCACGTCGACGGGGATCTCGAGATCCTCGTCGGCGGGCTCGGACAACCGGCACTCGACGCGCACGCCCCACGGCAGCACTTCCGCCGCCGTCACCACCGCCTCCACGCCGTCGTACTCGGTGCTCACCGTCACGGTCGGGGTGGCGGCGAAGGCGGGGCAGAAGCCGACGTGCGCGTGCGTTGTCCGGCTGCCTGCCGCCACCGCGAGGCAGACACGGCCGCGGAGGCAGTCGCGTCCGTCGGTGGCCTCATAGCGTTCGAGCCGCTGCATGAGCCTACCCGGCACGTCGGGCGGCCGCGGTCCGCGGGGGCGGACGTCGGCCGGAGCAGCGTGGCGCGATCGCGGCCGCGGGGCGGAGGCCGGCGTGGCGATGCGGCCTGCCGCCATGCGGGGCATGGGCAGGCCGGCCACGACCGCCGCCGCGACGAGCGCCGTCAAGGCA
>CAXNJC010000266.1:0-3586 GCA_964202525.1 Pirellulales bacterium | reverse complement strand
GCTGAACATCAGGTTGGGGGTCTCGCCGGCGTCGTTCCAGACCGCCCGGCCGCCGCCGACGGTCACCGCCGAGGGGAGGCTCACCGTGTCGCGAAACGCCACGTTGCGGACGTCGTCGAGCACGTGCACGCCCCAGTTGGCGCACTCGCCGTTGCCCGTGTTCCAGTCCCAGTGCCAGTCGTAGTTGACCTTCGAGCGGAACATCGGCCGGTCGGCCGCCGGGCCGAGCCAGAGGTCGTGGTTCAAGGTCTTCGGCATCTCGAGCGGCGCGTCGCGCCGGCCGATGCCCTCGCGAACGCCGAACCGCGTCACCGAGACCGACTCAATCGGCCCGAGGGCCTTCTCGTCGTGGAGAAACGCCCGCACCTGCCGCTGGAGCGGGTCGCTCCGCTGCTGCGTGCCCACCTGCACCACGCGGCCGTGGTTCCGGGCGGCGTTGATCAGCTGCCGCCCCTCCCAGAGCGTGTAGGACAGCGGCTTCTCCACATACACATCCTTGCCCGCGGCGCAGGCCCAGATGGCGGCGAGGCAGTGCCAATGGTTGCAGGTCGAGATCACGACCGCATCCACGCCGGGGTCGTCGAGTACGGCGCGAAGGTCGGCAGAGGCCTTGGCCTGCGGGGCCTTGGCCCGGGCCGCGTCGAGAAACTCCGCCTCCGGATCGCAGAGGGCGACGATCTCGCAGTCGTTGCGCGAGAGTAGCGCGTCGAGATGCTGGCCGCCCCGCCAGCCGAGGCCGATGAGCCCGAGCCGAACGCGGTCGCCCGTGGCCGCTGCGCCGGTGGTTGCGGTGGCCGCCATGCCGAGGGCCGCGGCGCTGGCGGCGGCCTGGGTGAGGAACGTGCGCCGCGGAACCGCGACGCGATGACGGGAACGCGACATGAGACGCCTCCTGGAACCCTGCGAGCGACCGCCCGGTGCGGGCCGACTGCACAGGCTATCGCGTGCCGCGGCGAAACGCGACTTCTCCGCCGAGGTTGGCCCGCCCACGGGCCTCCCGAGCCGCGGCGGGACGGCCGGGGCCCGGCCTCGGGACGCGTCGCCGCGGAAGCGCTCCGGCTGCCTCTTGCCCGGTTCGGGGTCGGGCTCAACCCCACCTCCCCCGCGTCCCCGATACGCTACGATTTCCCCGAGCCATGCACAGTGTCCTCTCGCCCCGGCAGCCTCCGCGCGACCGGTTCTTCGCACCGATGGCCTCCAGCCTCCTGCTCCTGCTCGACGACATCGCGTCGGTGCTCGACGACGTCGCGGCGATGACGAAGGTCGCCGCGAAGAAGACCGCCGGGGTGCTCGGTGACGACCTCGCGCTGAATGCGAAGCAGGTGGCGGGCGTCGATCCGGCCCGCGAGCTGGCCGTGGTGCTGCAGGTGGCCCGTGGCTCGGCGGTGAACAAGGCGATCCTCGTGCCGGCCGCCCTCGCGATCAGCTGGCTTGCGCCCTGGGCCGTCGCGGCCCTGCTCATCGCCGGCGGTGCCTACCTGTGCTACGAGGGAGCGGAGAAGATCCTGCATCGGCTGTGGCATCGGGCCGCGGCCGGCCATGGCGCGGCGACCACATCCACCCCCGGCGACGAGGCTCGCCCTGCGGAGCCCGCTTCCCGACCGGACGAGTCGCGGAAGATCGCCGGAGCGATCCGCACCGACTTCATCCTCTCGGCGGAGATCATCGTGATCACGCTCGGTGTGGTCGCTGGCAGGCCGTTGCTCACGCAGGTGGCGGTGCTTCTCGCGATCGCGGCCGCCATGACGGTCGGCGTGTATGGGCTGGTCGCGGCGATCGTCAAGCTCGACGATCTCGGAAGCCTGCTCGCCGTCCGCCCGGAGCGGTGGCTGGCAACGCTCGGCCGCGGCATCGTTGCCGTGGCGCCCTGGCTGATGCGAGGGCTGTCGGTCGCCGGCACGGCGGCGATGTTTCTGGTGGGCGGCGGGATCATCGCCCATGGCGTTCCAATCCTCCACCATGCGCTCCACGATCTGTCGACGCCGCTGGCCACCGGAGCCCATGCGGCGGTCGGGCTCGGTGTGGGGCTTGTGCTCGTGGGGGTCGTGGCGACGGCACGGCTGACGTCACGAAACCATCGCGGGGAAGCGTTCGCGTCGGCACCGCCGCCTCCCGATGCCGACCGCGCGTGACCGGATCGGCGGGCTTCACGGGCTCGCTGTCCACTCGGATGCGCACGGCTTCGAGTGCCCGCTGCACGCGGTTTCTTGTCTTCGTGCGCGTGACCGCGTAGAGTCCGACGGCTCTTCGTGGTGGGAATGCAGCGAGTCGGGTTTCGGACCAACGTCCGATTCCGCTCGGTCTGTGATCCGCTGGATCGCTCGCTGATCCAGGGTGTGTCGTGACCCGTTGGTCGCGATGAAGTGCCGCCGGTTTCGTTGGCCGGCGTGTTTCTCAACTGCATGGCTGATGCGGGCGTCTGGGCGTTCGCGGGTGCCATCCCACCGCGGAGGTGACTCATGCCGGCACTCGCGCGACCGCTGTTCGTCTCGACGTATCCACCCGAGGCATGCGGCCTCGCAACCTTCACCAAAGACACCGCCGACGCGGTCGACCTGGCCGCCGGCCGGCCGGTGTCCGCGGTGGCGGCCATCGAGAAGGTGGCCGCGATTCCATCGGGCGATCCCCGGGTGGTCCACGTCATCGACAACCGTCGGGTCGATGCCTACCGCGTCGCCGCGGAGATGGCGAACGAGGGCCCCTGCGACGTGGTGAGCCTCCAGCACGAGTTCGGCCTCTATCCAGGGGAGTGGGGCGGCCGGATCCTCGATTTCATCGAACGCTGCTCCAAGCCGATCGTGACCACGCTCCACACGCTCATGCCCCGGCCCGACCCGCTGCCGCGGATGCTCGTCAGGCAGCTGGCGGCACGCAGCCGCCGCGTGGTGGTGATGACGCGCATCGCCGCCCGCCTGCTCCGCGACGACTACGACGTGGCGCCGAGCCGCGTGCGGATCATCCCCCACGGCGTTCCGCCGGTGCCGTTCGAACGCGACGAGACTCACAAGGCGGCGCTGGGGTTGGCCGGCTGCCGCGTGCTGTGCACGTTCGGCCTGATCAACCGCGGCAAGGGACTCGAACACATGATCCGCGGCATGCCGGCGGTGGTCGCAGCCTGCCCGACGGCGGTGTATCTGATCATGGGCGCCACCCATCCGCAGGTGAAGCTCGTCGAAGGCGAGGTCTATCGCGAGGGGCTGGCGGAGTTGGCGCGATCGCTGGGTGTCGGCGAGCACGTGCGGTTCGTCAACGCCTACCTGAGCCTGCCCGACCTCCTCGCCCACCTCCAGGCCTGCGATGTGTTCGTCACGCCCTATCCGGGCAAGGACCAGATCGCCAGCGGCACGATGGCCTACGCGATGGCCGTGGTCGGCGCCGTGATCAGCACGCCGTATCTCTACGCCCAAGAGATGCTGGCCGGGGGGCGGGGCATCGTGGTGCCCTTCTCCGACAGCGCGTGCCTGGCCGAAGCCGCCACGCTGCTGCTCACCGACGACCGCCTCCGGGAACGGATTCGCCGCAGGGCCTACCGCCACGTGCGGCCGATGTTCTGGCCCAACGTGGGCCGCAGCTACCACGACCTCTT
>CAXNJC010000265.1:0-3598 GCA_964202525.1 Pirellulales bacterium | reverse complement strand
CCGCCACCGCCGTAGCCGCGGCCACCGCCGCCACCACCGCCGCCGTAGCCGCCGCCACCGCCACCGCCGTAGCCGCGGCCACCGCCGCCACCACCCGGACGGGGCGTCCGCTCACGGGCCTCGTTGACCGTCAGGGGACGGCCGTTGATCTCCTGCCCGTTCAGGGCCGAGATCGCGGCCTGCAGGCCATCGTCAGTCTCCATCTCGACGAAGCCGAAGCCGCGGGAGCGGCCGGTCTCGCGATCAGAAATCACCTCGGCGCTCCGCACGGCACCGTGGGGTGCAAACATCGCTTCGAGATCCGCAGACGTGGTGGACCAGGGGAGGTTCCCCACGTAAATCTTCCGGGACATAAGAACTCAACCTCAAGGAATCGGGAACTGGATCACGAACCCATCGACTCAATCGACCTTCGCCGGTGCACAAGCCGCAGTTCCCGGACGGAAAAGAGTGCGGACGAGAGTCTGTCGAACTCCACGGTTGTATCACGCGGCCCCCCCCGCCTACAACACCGCCTCCGCCGTTTTGTCAACGGGGACTTCCCGGCGACGCGGAACTGTCGGCCGGGCCCCATTCCCCGCACCAATCCCGGCCGTCGGTGTGGGGCCAGACCCCCACGAGGGCCAGTTTGTCGTCTCGCGCCTCAGGCACGGCGGGGGGCATTCTCCGGCACTGGCCCCAGCCCGTGCCGTCGCCGACGGTTCGTTCCGGCCGCCAGAAACGGCAGGTGCGGCAGGTCTCGATTCGGGTGTCCGCGGGACCAACGTTCATGCGGTCAGTATAGGCGGTCAGCGGTCTTCGCGACGGTAGGCGGGGCAAGTCGGGGCATGGCCGGAGCAGGCTGCGAATGATGGGCGACCGGGGGCCGAGGTCCGCTGCCCGGGAGTTTGCATGTTCGGGATGCTGTCCAGCCGACAACACGGTCAGTCAGATCCCGCAGACGACCGCCCGGCATGCCCCAGTTCCGCGCCTCATCCACGCTCCGCGTCGCCGCGACCTTGGCGGTCGCATGGTGCCGTGCCGCCGCTGCGGCTCCCGAGGTGGACCTCCTGCACCCCGTCGCCCTGCGAAAGGCCCCAGAGTTCGACGAGCCGTCGGTCGCCACGGCATCCGGCGACGAGACCATCATCTACCGCCTCGTGCACAGGCTGATCCCGGAGGGCGACCGCGGCAGGCCGCCGCCGTGCGACATCACCAGTCCCGGCCCCGACACGGCCAACTATCCCAACAGCCCGCTGACCGTACCCAAGGGCCGCTCGTACATCGAGGCCGTGCCGGGTACGTTCTCGCTGCCGGGTTCCGATGGCACGCCAGGCACCTGGTCGTGGCCGTTCATGATGCGGACCGGTCTCACCGACTCCTGCGAGCTGCGCATCATTAGCCAGGGGCCGACGGTCGTCGGCGCGACCGACGCGGGGCCCGCCGTGGACGGGTTCGCGCCGCTCGTGTTCGACGTGAAGATCCACCTCTGGGGCGACGCCGACCAGCTCTACGTGCCGATCGTGGGCGTCGAGGCGTTCGTGCTGACCGGGATCGCCTCCGAGCCCTTCCAGGTGGGCACGGAGCCGGGCGTCGAGTTGCTTTTCGATCATCGCCTGCCGGGCGACTGGACCATCGAGTGGAACATCGGCCTCTTCGGCACCGGCGGCAACGGCATTCCCGACGTCCTCAGCCTGCCCGACCTCGGCGCCCAATGGGCGGTGCAGAAGCAGGTCACCGAGGCCCTGGCCGTCTTCTATCACGGCTTCTACAACGCGGCCGGGATTCCCTATTTTCCATCCGATCTCGTGAGCGGGATGGGAGTGCAGTGGAACGCGACACGTCGGCTCGCCGTCTACACGACCTACAACTGGTCGCTGGACGGCGTCGGTAGCCCGTCCGGCGGCTTCAGCGGATTCGCCTACGCCTACTGACGAGCGGCTCGTCGCACGTGCCGGGGTGCGATCACGTCGGTGGCCAGCCCCGCCCACTTCAGCACCAGGATCACGTAGTACGTGATGTCGATCTCCCACCACTTGTGCTGCACCGACGCACTGGCGGGATCGTGATGGTGGTTGTTGTGCCAGCCTTCGCCCATGGCGAGGATCGCGACGAGCCAGTTGTTGCGGCTGTCCTCATCGGTCGCGTAGGTGCGGTAGCCGAACAGGTGCGTGAGCGAGTTGACGCTCCACGTGATGTGCCACACCAGCACGGTGCGGACGAACACGCCCCACACGAGGCACGTGGCCGCGCAGGCATAGCCAGCCTGCCAGTCGCCCCCCGCCCAGCGGCCCACGAGCAGACCGACCGCCCAGAAGATCGCCGCATGCGCCGCGTAGATCCAGACAATCGCCGTGGGGTGCCGCTCCAGAAAGCGGAAGTACCGGTCGGCGAGGATGTCACGGGCGTAGCGGTCGAAGAACGAGCAGGTCTTCCGCTCTGGGGCGCGGCGAAACAGCCAGCCCATGTGCGACCAGGCGATTCCCGTCCGCGGCGAATGCGGGTCCTCGGGATCGTCGGAGTGGGCGTGGTGCAGCCGATGGTTGGCCACCCACCGCGACGGCGTGTCTTCCAGCGAGCAGAGCGCGAGCGTGGCGAGCGTTCGCTCCAGCCAGCGGGGCACCTTGAGGCTCCGGTGGGCGAGCAGGCGGTGATAGCAGAGGTTAATGCCCAGCGTGCCGAACACGGCGGTGCCTGCGACGGCCAGCGCCACTCCGGGCCAGCTGAAAAACGCCGGCAGCACCGCCAGGCAGGCGAGCAGATGGACCGTCGTGATGGGAACGAGGTATTCCCAGTGGATGCCGGAGGGGGCAACCACGCGCGGCGCGGTGGAGATGGCCAAGGGGAGCCTGCGGCGTTGAAGAACCGGCCGACCGGAGCCCAGATTGTCGCGAACGGCGGTCGCTTGGCAATGGGCATCGCGATTCGCGGCCGCGATCACCGCGGAGCCGTGCCGCTCAGCAGGGGCGATCGTGGCCGACGAGGCAACCGCGGGAACTTGGGGACGCTGCGCCGGCGATGCCGCTTCCGTTGCCCCGCAAGGGCCGCGGCTCTATCGTCCCGCCCATGCCAGTCCCGTCCTTCCCCCGTCCGCTGAGCGCCGCGCGGCGTCGGGTCGCCGATGCCTGCCGGGTCGTCGCCGACGCGTGCACGGGCACGCGACGCGGGCTGCCGTCCGTGATTCTCGCCGGCGGCATGCGGTGCGGGACCACGTCGCTCTTCGACTGCCTGAAGGACCATCCACAGGTGTCGCAGTCGCGGCGCAAGGAGGTGCACTTCTTCGACCTCCAGTTCGCGCGGGGGCCGGCGTGGTATCGCCGTCAGTTCGCCCCGCTGCGGCGGCTCGCCGACGGCAGCGACTCGCGGCCGTTCGAGTCGAGCCCCTACTACATGTTCCATCCGGCCGTTCCCGCCCGCGTCCGCGCGGTCGTGCCCGACGCGCGGATCGTGTTCCTGCTCCGTGATCCGGTGGAGCGGGCGATCTCCCACTTCCGCAAGAATGTCCGCGACGGCCGCGAGCCCCTCGCGTTCGCCGAGGCGCTCGCCGCGGAGGAGGATCGATTGGCCGACACCGCCGAGCGGCTGCTCGCCGATCCAGGGCACGTGAGCCCGGCCCACC
>CAXNJC010000264.1:0-3599 GCA_964202525.1 Pirellulales bacterium | reverse complement strand
ACGATGTTGCCGGGGCAGAGCACGTTGGCCACCTCGAGCACGTCGGCGCCGCGGCATGCGTCGCACAGCGTCACGAGGGCGTCGCGGTCCATGCCGAGCACGGCGAGCATCGCGCCGGGGCGACGCTCCGCACAGTCCTGCATGGCACGGCCGCGGACGTCGACGAGCCGCACGGCGTCGTCGAAGCCGAGCGCCCCCGCGAACACCAGCGCCGTGTATTCGCCGAGCGAGAGGCCGGCCGTGATCCGGGCGGCGTCGAGCGGATGCCCCTCGCGGCCCCGCAGCACCTCGAGGGCGGCGAGGCTCGTCACGAGAATGGCGGGCTGGCTCACGGCCGTGGTGTTGAGCCGGTCGGCCGGCCCGCTCCGGCAGATCGCGAGCAGGTCGTAGCCGAGGATCTCCGCGGCCCGCGCGAACAAGTCGGCCGCCCCGGGGCACGACTCGACCCAGTCGCCGGCCATGCCGACCGTCTGGGCACCCTGGCCCGGAAACACGATCGCGGGCGTGCCCGCCTCGACCGGGACCGACGCGTTTCCCACCGATGGCACCTCGCCTGATCAGGCGTCGTCGGTCTTGATGACCGTCTTGCCCATGTAGGTGCCGCAGGCGCCGCACACGCGGTGCGTGGGCACGGCCTTGCCGCAGGTCGAGCAGAACGTCAGCTGGCGCGGCGTGAGGAAATCGTGGGCCCGACGGGAGCGGGTTTTCTGGTTCGACTGACGTCGCTTCGGGACGGCCATAGGACACCTGAACGGGTTCGGGGGAGCCTCGAAGGGTAGCCGCGAGGCGGGGGGACGGTCAATCCGCGGCCGCGAAAAACGATCAAAACAGCCTGCTTTGGCCCGCCTTGGGCGGGGCTCCGAGGTGGTCGTCACCCTTCGCCGTGAGCCGTCGGCCCCGCGGCGTCCGCACGATCAGCTCGCACCGCAGCAGGTAGGGCTCGACGTCGTCTTCAAGCGTGTCCGACGCCGTGCTCATGGTGTGGGCGATGGCCTCGATCCCCACCGGCCCCCCCGCGAACACCCGCTGGATCGTCTCGAGATAGCGACGGTCAAACCCGTCGAGCCCGAGTTCGTCGATGCCCTGCATCTCGAGCGCCGTGCGGGCGATGCCCACGCTCATCTGGCTGTCGGCCCGGCTGGTGGAGAAGTCGCGGATCCACCGCAGGCGGTTATTGGCCAGCCGTGGCGTGCCCCGGCTGCGGCGGGCGATCTCGTCGGCGGTTTCGTCGTCCATCGGCATCGAGAGCTTGCCGGCCGACCGATGGACGATCGCCGCGAGTTCGGCGGCGGAGTAGTAGTCGAGGTGCTCGCGGATCACGAACCGGTCGCGGAGCGGGGCCGAGATCAGGCCGGCCCGCGTGGTCGCCCCCACGAGCGTGAAGGGCCGCAGCGGCATGTTGATCGTGCGGGCCGCCACGCCGTCGCCGAGCGTGATGTCGATCCGGAAATCCTCCATCGCTGGGTAGAGAAACTCCTCCACGGCGATCGGCAGCCGGTGGATCTCGTCGATGAACAGCACCGACCCCTCGGAGGCGTTCGTGAGGTAGGGCAGCAGATCCTTCGGGGCGGCGAGCGCCGCGCCGCTGGCGATCTGGAGCGTGGTGCCGAGCTCCCGCGGGATGCAGGTGGCGAACGTCGTCTTGCCGAGGCCGGGCGGCCCGTCGAGCAGGATGTGGCCGAGCGATTCGCCCCGCTTCCGCGCGGCGTCGATCGCGATCATGAGCCGCTCGTGCACGGCCCGTTGGCCGATCATCTCCTCCATCCGCTGCGGCCGCAGCGCACGGTCTTCCGGGGGCGCGTCGTCGGCGGCCTGGATGCTGGGCTGGCGGAAGGATTCCATGCTGTTCACCGGTTCACAGGGTAGCGGATCGCGATGGTTTGCGGGAACGGTAGCGACTCGGGGGCTGACGAGCGGCGCGCCGGCCTGCCGGCGGTGAAATGCTCGCCGCCGGCGGACTTTGCTACGGAATGCTCCAGCGGAACCCCGTGCGACGTGTGAGGCGCAAAGTGCACCGGCGTCTGCGCGTTCCCCCGACCGACAGGCCTGCCGTGCACTGGGACCGGGCCTGAACTCAGCGAGGGGCTGCCGGTGCCCCGCGAGCCGGCGTATGCCGCCAAACGCGGCCAGGATGGCGAAGTGCAGGCGGCATTCGAGAGAGCGAACGGCACGATGCCGTTCGCGAACGTCCGGCGGCGGGGCACCGGCAGCCCTGAGCGCTGCGTGGTGCAGCCCGCATCGCTCACGCGATTGCGGCTTCCTGACGCCCCGAGCCCTACCGCGGCTTGTGAATCTGCCGGTAGATGCTCTCGAGGGCCTCCTGCACGTCCTTGGGCTTCTTCTTCTCGCCCCGGAGGGCGTCAACGAGGCGGCGGGCGTCGGAGTCGGAGTGGCCGAGGGAGCGGAGCACCTCGAAGGTTTCCGCGAACACGTCGGCCGCGCCGGCCGGGCCCTCGCCCGGGGCGTCGCGGGCGATCAGCAGGGCGAACTTCGGCATCCGGCGGCGGAGCTTGGCGATCATCCGCTCGGCCGTGGCCGCCCCGATGCCGGGGAGTGTGGCGAGGGCCTTGGCGTCCTGCTCGTCGATCGCCGTGGCAATCTCGCCGACGGGCCGGATGATTGCCCGCAAGGCCTTGCGGACACCAACGCCATCCACCTCGCAGATGAGGTCGAAGAACTCCCGCTCCACCTCGGTGAGGAAGCCGACGAGCCGGGGCGTGAGATTGCCGCGGCCAGGGGTCCCCTCCAGAAACTGGAGCGTGTAGAGCGTGACGGTCTGGCCGAGCTTCGTCTGCAGGCTGCGGCGGACGAGCTCGGTGACGAGGATCTCGTGCACCACGGGCCCCACCGCCAGTTCGATGCAGCTCGAGGGGGTGTCGACCCGCTCCAGCGTGCCCGTGATGCGGGTGATCATCGACGCGACGGCGGGCTCACGCCCGGCTGCTCCTGATGCGAACGACGCCGGTGCCGAAGAACAGCGGCCGCAGGCGGAGGTGGTAGTCGGTGAGGGCCACGGCGAGCGCGTCGGCGGCGTCGGCCGGCTTGGGGGCCGCGGCCAGGCCGAGTTCCCGCTGCACTGCGGCCTGCATCTGCTCCTTGCCGGCGTGGCCGGAACCGCAGAGCGTGCTCTTCACGCGGTTGGGGAGGTAGTGATGCACGCCGAGGCCGGCCTGCACGCCCGCCAGGCAGATCACGCCGCGGGCGTGCGCGAGCAGGAGCGCGGCCTTGGGGAACTTGGCATGGGCGAAGACCTGCTCGATCGCCATGGCGGTCGGCCCGCAGGCCTCGATCACTTCGCGGACGCCCGCGTGGATCGCCTGGAGCCGCGCCTCGAGCGTCTCGCCGCGGGACCGCACCACGCCCGCCTCGACGATCCGCACGGTGCCGCCGTGGCACTCGACCACGCCGTAGCCGGTGATGTTGAGGCCGGGGTCGAAGCCCACCACCCGCTCGACGCCGGCGGGCGGCGGCGATGCGGTTCGCTCAGGGGCCTTGTCAGGCAGGGAACGCGGGGCGGGCATGCCCAGAGCGTAGCGGCCGCTCGTCGGGCCCAGAAAGCCCAATCGCAACTACACCCGGAAGGGCTCGAACCTTCAACC
>CAXNJC010000263.1:0-3601 GCA_964202525.1 Pirellulales bacterium | reverse complement strand
GGAGACTCCACCGTGAGCGAACGAGACGCGGGCGAGGGAGCGGGCGTCGGCTTTGCGACGGCCCGGGGGCGCAACTGGCCGACGCTCCGGCAGTTCACCGTGTTTCTCGAGAACCGAGTCGGCCAGTTGCTGGAGGTGGTGCGGCGGTTCGAAGGCTCCCGCGTGCGGATCGTCGCCCTCTCGATCAGCGATTCGGGCGAGTGTGCCTTCGCACGGTTCCTGCTGAGCCATCCGGAACAGGGCCGCGAGATCCTCGAGCGGGCCGGCCTCGCCCTGATCGAGAGCGACCTGCTCGGAGTGGAACTGCCGGACGACCAGCAGCCGTTGCTCCGCATCTGCACGGCGCTCTTGCAGGCCGAGGTCAACATCATCCAGGCCTATCCGATCCTCGTGCGGCCCCGCGGTCGGCCGGCCGTCGCCCTGATGGTGGACAACACCGAAATGGGCATGGACACCTTGGCGGCCAAGGGCTTCACGATGATCACCGAGGGCGATCTCGACGAGGGCGAGTGATCTCGAGTCACTCGAACATGTCGCCGGGAACCGCAGCGAGCTGCCGCACCACGATTCGCTGCACGGTGTCCCAGGCCACGGCCGTGAGCGTCACGCTGCCGTCGGCTGCTTGACTCGCGAACACGCCGTGCGACGCGCCCGACCACCGTGGCGAAAACTCCTCCGGCAGGATGACCGCGCCGCCGGAGAGGTGCAGTTCGACGATCCCGCCGTGATCCCGCTCCTCCCAGAGCCGGGCCAGGAGCCGGGCCATGGGATTCGCCTCCGGAGGCATGCTCTGCCCCCACGATGCCGAGCCCGATGGCAACGCTGGATCCGCGGCCCCTCCAGCGATGCCGGAAATGAAGTTCCAGTCGCCGTCCGCGGCGCTGTCGGCCACCGGCCCGACGTCCGCGGCGGTGGGCGGTGGTGGCGGCGGAGCCACCGCAGCCGCCGGCGCCGGCGCGACGCTGACGGCCTCCTCGGCTCGAAGGTCGGGGATCTGCGTGGGCAGGGAGCACTTGCTGCACTTGCCCCGCTTGCCGGCCAGCTCGACTGGCACCACGATCCGGTGCCCGGCCGGGCAGAAGAATACGATCTGACCGTCGACGAGCCTGGGCTCCGTCGCCGCCCCGCCAGCGTTCCTGCCCAGCACGCGGGTCTTCTCGTCCGACATCGTCGTCCTCCGGGACTCCACTCGGTGACCGCCGACCCCGGCCACGACTGGCCCGAGTCTAGCCGCTCCGCGGCGGCCGCTGGCGGAGGGCGATCGAGCCTCCCGTTCGGAGCCGCCCGGCACGTCGGCGCTTGACGTCACGCGGGCGGCCTCTGACACTTCGACCTCGGCGGACCGGGACGTCCGTCGCGAGGACCGTTCATGCCCATCCCCGTCGTCTGCCCAGCCTGCAAGGCCCGATTCACGGTCAGCGACCAGTTCGCCGGCCGGACCGGGCCGTGCCCGAAGTGCAAGCAGCCGATCACGATTCCGGCGCTCGCCGTCCAGGCGGTCACGATCCACGAGCCGGATGCGCCGGTGGCCTCCGCGGCCGGCACGGGCAAGGCCCCCACGGCACCGATCCGGCGGGTGGAGAAGGCGATCCCGGCATGGCGGTTCGCGGCGATCGGTGGCGCGGCCGTGGCGGCGATGCTCGCGGCCTGGGGCGTCGGCAAGGCCGTGGGTGCCAACGCCTTGCAGGCGGAGTGGGCATGGCTGCCGGCGCTTGCAGGCCTGGTGCTCGCCGTGCCGTGCGTGCTGCTCGGCTATGCGGCGGTGCGCAACCGGGAACTCGAGCCGTACGCAGGCACGCCGCTGCTCCTCAGATCGCTGGCCTGCGCGGCCGTCTATGCGGGCCTGTGGGTCGTGAAGGGACAGCTTCCGGCCGAGGCGACCGCGGAGATGTGGCAGTGGCTCTACATCGGGCCGTTGTTCGTGGCGGCCGGTGGCCTCGCGGCGCTGGTGAGCCTGGAACTCGACTGGGGACCGGCCGTCGCCCATTTCTCGCTGTACGCGATGTTCACATCGCTCATGCGCTGGCTGGCAGGGCTGCTTCCCCTGTGAATGGGCGGCGGCACGACGCATGACGACAACCGGCGTCCCCGAACTCGAGGCTCTCGACGCCGCCGCCAGCGGTGTGCGGCTGCCGCCGGGCGACACGGCGCCGCTCACGCCCCGCGTCCGCAGCCTGCTCGATACGGCGGCCGTGCGGCGGCTCGCGCGGGTGTCGCAGCTCGGCTTGGTGTCGCTGGTGTATCCGGGGGCCGTGCATACCCGGCTGGAGCACTCGCTCGGCGTGTACCGGCTGGCGCTGGAGTTCCTGCGGCGGCTCCGGGGCGACGCCCGATTCGCGGCCACGGTGGGAGACGACGACGCCTCGGCCTTCGTGGCCGCGGCCCTGCTGCACGACGTGGGGCACTGGGCCTACTGCCACCCGATCGAAGACATGGGCCTCCCCGAGCTCCCCCGGCACGAGTCGCTCGTGCTCGACGTGATCGGATCGGGCGCGGTCGGTGACGTGCTCCGCCGCCAGTGGCGGCTCGATCCCGAACGCATCGCCGCCCTGATCGGGGGCGACGCGACCGACGACGCGGGGCGGATCATCCACTCCCTCCTCTCGGGGCCGATCGACGTCGACAAGATGGACTATCTGTCGCGCGACAGCCTGCACGCCGGCGTTCCCTACGGCCGCAACTTCGACCAGGCCCGACTCCTCTCGAGCCTGTGCCTGGATGAGGCGGGACGAAGCCTGGCGATCACGGCGAAGGGCCGCACCGCGGCGGAACTGATGGTCTTCGCCCGCTACGTGATGTTCAGCGAGGTGTACTGGCACCACGCCGTCCGCGCCGCCACGGGGATGCTGCAGCGGGCGATCTGGCTGATCCGGTCCCGCATCGATCCGCCGACGTTCGTGCGTCTCGACGACGCGGGGTTCGTCGGCTGGATCACGGCCGCCGCGGCGGGGACTCCGGCCGATGTCCTCGTTACCGGCCTGTTCGGCCCCGTGCGACGACTGCTGAAACGCGTCGCGTCGTTCGATGCGGTCGGCCGGCCCGATGTGCACGCCGCGTTGGCAGGCAGGCCCTACGCCGACATGGTGGGAGTGTCGACGCGGCTGGCGGGGCTCCTGGCGCGGCGCCTCGGGCGCGACGTCGATGCGGTCACGCTGCTCGTCGACGCCCCGCCCGCCGAGCGCGAGGTCGAGTTCCGGCTGGACGTGCGGGAGGGCGGCGGTGCGACGTCCGTGGCGCGGTGGAGGCGGCTGGAGGATCTCTCACCGGTGGTCCGCAGCCTGGCGCATCAGCAGTTCGACGACCTCGTGAAGCGCGTACGGATTTTCGCCGACCCCGAGATTGCCGCCGAGATCATGGCCGTCGGCGACCTCGAACAGCTGCTGCTCGAGGCCGCCGCCGGCTGAGTCGGGCCGCGCGTGCCGAGGGCTCGCGCGCTGGCCTCACTGCGGGGCGCCGCCGGGCAGCTTGCCCTCGGCGATCAGCTGTCCGAACGTGGGCGCGTCGGCCTTGGCCGGATCGCTCGACAGCGCGGCCACTTCCTCGAGCGCCTTCCGGATCTTCTCGACGTTCTTCGCGTCCTCTTTCTTGTCGAGCAACTTGG
>CAXNJC010000262.1:0-3602 GCA_964202525.1 Pirellulales bacterium | reverse complement strand
GACCTACGACATGCCGGAGTCATTCAAACCGGAGGCGGCGGACACGGGAGACGCGCTCTACCGCCGCAGCCTCTACACCTTCTGGCGGCGGACCGGCCCCGGCCCGGTGCTCGAGACCTTCGACGTGCCGAAGCGGGTGGTCTGCGTGGCCCGGCGCGACGTGACGAACACGCCGCTGCACGCGCTCGTCCTGCTCAACGGCCCGCAGTTCGTCGAGGCATCACGGGTGCTCGCCGAACGGCTGCTCGTCGAGCACGCCGGCCGCGGCGACGACGCCGTGGCGGCCGCGTTCGAGCGGCTCACGAGCCGAGCGCCCGACGCCGCCGAGCGGACGATCCTCGCCCGAATGCTCGCCGAGCAGGCCGAGTGGTACCGCGGGCATCCGGACGCCGCCGCGCAGGTGCTGACGGTCGGGCAGACGCCGCCGCGCGGCGGCCTCGCGGCGGCCGACGTCGCCGCCGCGGCCGGCGTCGTGAACGCGCTGATGAGCTACGATGGCTGCGTGGTGAAGCGATGAATCCAGCCCCGAACCGCCGCGCGTGGCTCCGATCGTTCGGTCTCGGCTTCGGCGGGCTGGCCCTCGCCGACCTGCTGGCCCGCGATGCTCGGGCCGGAAGCGAGCCCGACCTTTCGCTCCCGACGGGGTCCCAGAGCGGCGTCCTCGACGGCTTCCATGTGCCCCCGAGGGCGAAGCGGGTCATCTATCTGTTCCAGTCGGGAGGCCCGTCGCAGCTCGACCTCTTCGACCACAAGCCGCTCCTCGAGGAGCGGGACGGCGAGCAGTTGCCCGACAGCGTTCGCGGCGGGCAGCGGCTCACGGGCATGTCGGGCAACCAGAGCTCGATCCCGCTCGCCGCCTCGCCGTACGCGTTCGCCCGACACGGCACGAGCGGTGCCTGGATGAGCGAGCTCGTGCCGCACACGGCGGAGATCGCCGATCGGCTGTGCATCGTGCGTTCGATGCACACCGAGAGCATCAACCACGGTCCCGGCGTGACCTTCATGCAGAGCGGGTCGCAGATCCCGGGGCGGCCGAGCATCGGGGCCTGGCTCGACTACGGGCTGGGCAGCGTGCAGGACGACCTCCCCTCCTTCGTGGTGCTGCTCACGAAGAATAAGGGCGGGCAGCCGCTGATGAGCCACCTCTGGGGCGCCGGGTTCCTCCCCACGCGGCACCAGGCGGTGCGATTCCGTTCCGGCGCCGACCCGGTGCTCTACGTGAATAACCCGCCGGGGGTGTCGGCGGACAACCGCCGGCGGATCCTCGATGGGCTGCGGGATCTCCACGAGCACCAGCTGGGAGCCGTTCCCGACGCGGAGATCGCGGCCCGGATCGCCAACTACGAGATGGCCTTTCGTATGCAGGCGAGCGTGCCCGAGGTGACGAACTTCGCCGATGAGCCGGCGCATGTGCTCGAGATGTACGGTCCGGATGCGAAGGACCCGGGAACGTTCGCGGCGAACTGCCTGCTCGCCCGCCGGCTCGCCGAGCGGGGCGTGCGCTTCATCCAGCTCTACCATCAAGACTGGGACCATCACGGCGGGCTCAAGGCGGGCATCACCGCCGAGTGCCGCCAGACCGACCAGCCGGCCGCCGCCCTCGTGAAGGATCTGGCGGCTCGTGGCATGCTCGACGATACGCTCGTGATCTGGGGGGGCGAGTTCGGCCGCACGAACTACTGCCAGGGGCTCTACAAGCCCGGCCAGGACTTCGGCCGCGACCACCATCCCCGCTGCTTCACGATGTGGCTGGCCGGCGGCGGCGTGCGGCCCGGCACCACGTACGGCGAGACGTGCGAGTTCGGCTACAACGTCGTCCGCGACGGCGTGCACGTGCACGACTTCCACGCGACGATGCTCCACCTGCTGGGCATCGACCACGAGCGGCTGACCTTCAAGTTCCAGGGCCGTCGCTATCGGCTCACCGACGTGCACGGCGCGGTCGTGCGGGGCATCCTCGCCTGAGTCGCCCTGCGGCCGCCTGCCGTGTCACTTCGCCGCCGGCGTGAAGCCCCGCTTCCGCATCAGCGCGTCGATGGTCGCGTCGCGGCCGCGGAAGGCGCGGTAGCCCTCCTCCGGCGGGATCGAGTTGCCGGCGGCGAGTACGTGCCGACGCAGCCGCTCGGCCACGGTCTCGTCCCACGGCCCGCCGGCCTCCGTGAACGTCTCCCAGGCGTCGGCCGTCAGCGTGTCGGCCCAGAGGTAGCTGTAGTAGCCGGCCGAGTAGCCGTCGTCGGCGAAGATGTGGCTGAAGTGCGGGATCCGGTGCCGCATCACGATCTCCGCGGGCATACCGATCGCGTCCAGCGTCGACCGCTCGAAGGCGGCCGGGTCGATCGGCTCGTCGCCCGCGAGGTGGAGCCGCATGTCGACGATCGCACTGGCCAGGAACTCGACGGTGCGAAACCCGGCGTTGAAGGTCTCGGCCCGGCGCATGCGGTCGACGAGATCGGCCGGGATCGGCGCGCCCGTTCGGAAGTGCACGGCGAATCGCCCCAGCACCTCGGGCGTCGACAGCCAGTGCTCGAGCAGCTGCGAGGGGAGTTCGACGTAGTCGCGGGCAACCCGCGTGCCGGCCAGCGACGGCAGGGCGACGTCCGAGCAGAGCCCGTGGAGGGCGTGACCGAACTCGTGGAACAGCGTCGTGGCGTCGTCCCAGCTGAGCAGGGCGGGCTCGCCGGGGGGCGGCTTCACGAAGTTGCAGTTGTTGGACACGATCGGGATCACGGGACCATCGAGCCGCTCCTGCGGGCGATAGTCGCTCATCCATGCGCCCGACTTCTTCCCGGCCCGCGCGTAGGGATCGAAGTACCACAGGCCCACGGTGCGGCCATCCCGCCCCCGCACCTCCCAGACGCGGACGTCGGGATGGAACACGGGCACGCTGCCGTCCGGCACGGGCACGAACGAGAGCCCGAACAGCCGCTCGGCCACGAAGAACATCCCCTCGCGGAGTCGATCGAGTTGCAGGTACGGCGTGACCTCGGCCTCGTCGAGGTCGTACCTGGCCTTGCGGACCTTCTCCGCGTAGAAGCGGTAGTCCCAGGGGGCGATCTGGATGCCGGCCTGCTCGGCATCGGCGATGGCCTGCATGTCGGCGACCTCCTCGCGGACGCGGCCCACGGCCGGCCGCCAGACCGCCTCCATCAGCTCGATCGCCCGCTCCGGCGTCTTGGCCATCGAGTCCTCGAGCCGCCAGTGGGCGTGCGAGGGGAAGCCGAGCAGCTTCGCCCGGCGGCCGCGCAGGGCCAGGATGCGGGTCACGAGTTCCTTCGTGTCGGTGTCGTTGCCCCGGTCGCCGCGGCCCACGAACACGCGCCACACCCGCTCGCGGAGGTCGCGGCGTTCCGAGAACGTCAGGAACGGCTCGACACTTGACCGGGTGTTCGGGATCGCCCAGATGCCCGGCCGCCCCCGCTCCTTTGCCGCGTCCGCGGCCCCGCGCCTGGCAGCCTCGGGCAGGCCCGCGAGGTCGGCCTCGTCGTCGAGGAAGATGGCCGACCCGCTCTCCTCAGCGAGCACGTGCTGGGCGAAGGTGGTGTGGAGGCTGGCGAGCTGCTCGTTGATCGACGCCAGTTCTGTCTGCTGCTCGGGGCCGAGCC
>CAXNJC010000261.1:0-3607 GCA_964202525.1 Pirellulales bacterium | reverse complement strand
GGAGCTCACCGACGAGCTCGCGTTCGAGTACCGCACCGAGCCATGGGGCGAGCCGACGAAGCTCGCGCTCACGGAAGCCTCGCGCGACGGAGCGACGGTGCTCGTCGAGGCCGCCGCCCTCGACAAGGACGGTGCCGTCTGCCTCGACGCGGCGAACATGGTCCGCTTCGGGGTGGTCGGTGACGGCACGCTTCTCGACAACCTCGGCACGCCCGACGGCTCCCGCGTGGTGCAGCTCGCCAACGGCAGGGCCCGGATCCGCGTGGTTCTCGCCGGGCGGAAGGCCGTCGCCGCGGTGACGTCGCCGGGGCTGACGTCGGCCTTCGTGACGGTCGACACCGCACCCGCCGGTGCCGCGGCGTCTCCGTCGGCCGCGAAGCCGGTGGCCATGTCGTGGGCCTCGCCGTCGGTCGCCATCGACGTGGCGGAGCTCGATCGCGAGCGGATCCTCCGCGCCGCCGACGCCGCCCTCGGCCTGCCGCCGCCCACGATCACGGCCCACCCGCCGCCGCTCCCGGGTGGCGACGCCCACGATTTCCATTCCGACAGCGACTACTGGTGGCCCGACCCGACGAAGCCCGACGGCCTGCCCTACGTGCGCCGCGATGGGGAGACGAACCCCGGCAACTTCGTCGCCCATCGTCAGGCCGTGCATGCACTCCGCGACCGCGTCGCCGCCCTCGCCGCCGCCCGGCTCGTGACCGGCGACGCGCAGTACGCGACCAAGGCCGACGAGCTCCTGCGGGCGTTCTTTCTCGATCCCGCGACGCGGATGAATCCCAACCTCGAGCGGGCCCAGGGCGTGCGCGGCATATCGATGGGCCGGCCGGCCGGGATCATCGATGGGCTGCATCTCGCCGAGGTCGCCCGGGCGGTGAAGGTGCTCGATCGCGAGCGGGCGCTGCCGATGGAGACCGTCTCCGGCGTGAAGCGCTGGTTCGCCGACCTCTGCACCTGGATGACATCGAGCACGAACGGCCGGAAGGAGGCCGCCGCGAAGAACAATCACGCCGTGGCCTACTTCGTGCAGCTCGCCGCCTTCGCCGACCTGACGGGCGACGAGGCGCTCCTGGCCGAGTGCCGACGGCAGTTCCGCGAGGTGTTCGTGCCGAACCAGATGGCCGAAGACGGATCCTTTCCGCAGGAGCTCGGGCGGACGAAGCCCTACGGCTACTCGATCTTCCAGCTCGACCAGATGGCGACGCTCTGCCAGATTCTCTCCACGCCCGAGGACGACCTCTGGGCGTTCGAGCTGCCCGACGGCCGCGGCATGCGGCGGGCGGTCGCCTGGCTCCGGCCGTTCCTGGCGGACAAGGCATCGTGGCCAAAGCCCCACGATGTGCAGCACTGGGAGGGCTGGCCGATGCGGCAGCCGCACCTGCTGTTCGCGGGCCTCGCCTTCCGCGATCCCGCCACGCTCGACCTCTGGACGCGGCTACCGGCCGACCCGACGGATCCGGAGGTGCGCCGCAACGTGCCGATCACGCAGCCGATTCTCTGGCTGCCCCGGAACTGAACAGGAGACGCCCATGCCGCTGAGAGTCACCCGACGGACGCTCCTCGCGTCGGCTGCCCTGACCGCCGGGAGCGCGGCCACGGCCGCGCCGACTGCACGCGGCGATCGGCTTCGCGTGGCGATCATGGGTCTCGGCGGCCGCGGCTTGGCGCTCCTGCAGGCCTTCGCCGCCGCCGGCGCGGAGGTCGCCGGGCTGTGCGACGTCGACGACACCGCTGCAGGCCGCGCCGCCGACGCGGCCGCAAGTCGGCAGGACGCGCGGCCCCGCGTCGAGCGGGACATCCGGCACCTGCTTGACGACGCCTCGATCCACGCCGTGGTCGTGGCCACCCCCAACCACTGGCACGCCCCGGCGACGATCCTCGCCTGCGCGGCCGGCAAGCACGTCTACGTCGAGAAGCCCTGCAGCCACACGCCCGAGGAGGGCGAACTGGCCGTGGCCGCCGCGCGGAAGCACGGCGTGGTCGTGCAGCACGGCACCCAGCGGCGGAGCTGGCCGTGGGTCCAGGATGCGGTGAAGGCGGTCCAGGACGGAGCGATCGGCCCGGTGCACGTGGCGCACTCGTGGTACACCAATCGCCGCCCGTCCATCGGCCGTGGCGAGCGGATCGCGCCGCCGCCCACCCTCGACTGGACGCTCTGGCAGGGGCCGGCATCAGACCGGCCGTTCACCACCAACCTGGTTCCCTACAACTGGCACTGGCGGTGGCACTGGGGCAACGGGGAACTCGGGAACAACGGCGTGCACGGCCTCGACGTGGCCCGCTGGGCTCTGGGCGTGACCTTCCCGACCCGCGTGGTCTCCTCGGGAGGCCGCTGGTATCACGACGACGACCAGGAGACACCCGACACGATGAGCGTGGCCTACGAGTTTCCGGGTGGCACGATGATCACCTGGGAGGGTCAGAGCTGTTCCCCGCTCGGACCGCAGGGCAGTTCGTTCGGCGTGTCGTTCCACGGCCCCGAGGCCTCGCTCGTGATCGACACCGACGGCTGGCGGATCCTCGATAAGAAGAACCAGGCCGTCGCCGAACACGAGGGGGCGAAGAAGGACGACGAGGCGCACGTGGCCGACTTCCTTGCGGCGATCCGCGAGGGCCGCCGGCCGAACGCCGACATCGCCGACGGACATGCAAGCGCCTTGCTCTGCCATCTCGGCACCATCGCCCACCGCACCGACCGGGTGCTCCACACGCGACCCGACGACGGCCACATCATTGGCGCGGACGACGCCGCGGCTCTCTGGACAAAGGAGTATCGCCCGGGCTGGAGGCCGTCATGACGAGGTCGATCGGCCTGTTGGTCGTGGTCGCAGTCTCGCTCGTAGCGGCCGCGGGCCGGGCCGCGGATCTCCGCATCGGCATCATCGGCCTCGACACGTCGCATGCCACGGCCTTCACGAAGGCCTTCAACGCCGCTGAGCCCGCCGAGCCGCTGCGGGGCATGCGGGTGGTGGTTGCGCATCCCATGGGCAGCCCCGACATCGAGTCGAGCACGTCGCGGCGGGAGGCGATCACCGCGCAGGTGGCCGCACAGGGCGTGGCGATCGTCGACTCGATCGACGCCGTGGTCGCCCAGGCCGACTGTGTGCTGCTGGAGACCAACGACGGCCGGCCGCACCTCGCCCAGATCCGGCCGGTACTCGCGGCCGGCAAGCCCGTGTTCGTCGACAAGCCGATCGGCGGCTCGCTCGCCGAGGTGGTGGCGATCTACGAACTGGCCGAACGAACTGGCGTGCCGATCTTCTCGAGCTCCGCGCTTCGCTGGGGCGAGGCGTTGCAGGCCGTGCGGGCTGGCGCGATCGGCGGCGTGCGGGGCTGCGACAGCTACGGCCCCTGTACCCTCGAGGCC
The DNA here is from genome assembly GCA_964202525.1 of Pirellulales bacterium. Classification (GTDB taxonomy): domain Bacteria; phylum Planctomycetota; class Planctomycetia; order Pirellulales; family UBA1268; genus QWPN01. Next base: position 240 of record CAXNJC010000261.1, on the reverse strand, counting down.
ACGCACCCGGATCTCTTCTGGTACGGTATCCACGGCGTGGAGATGCTCGTCACCTGCCTCGGACCCGGCTGCGTGGAGGTGACGCGGGTGGGCACGTCCGACGCCGACCTGATCGTGGGCCGCTGGGCTGACGGGCGGCTCGGCAGCTTCCGGGGCATGCGGCCGCTGAAGCCCTTCGGGGGCGTTGCCTTCGGCGAGAAGGAGGTGTGGCCGCTCGGCGACAACCCGGGCTACGGCCCG
>CAXNJC010000260.1:0-3611 GCA_964202525.1 Pirellulales bacterium | reverse complement strand
AGGGCGCCTCGGATGTCAGCCAGCCGCGAAACACGAGCCAGCGCGGGTCGTGCACGCCATACACCTCGCGGGCCACCCAGCAGAATCCGCCCCCTTGAACCTGGTTGCCGAATCCGCCGCCTGGCTGGACGCCGTTGTTCTGCTGCTGCGGGTTGGCGCCCCCGAGGTTGAACGGATTGACGCCGTTCTGCACGCCGATCGGGATCACGAGATCGCCGACCGGATAGGCCTTCACGATCAGGTCGGACGACGCGGCCTCCTTGGTGGTGATCTTGAGGACGTCGTTCTTGACGACGTAGGTGAGATCGTTGGCCCCGAGGATCTGCCGGAGCGCCGAGCGAAGCGGGATTCCCGGCAGGTTCTCCGTGATCGTGGGCTCCTCGAGATCGAACCCCTCGAGCGCCTTGGTGTCGAACACCACCGGGATGCCGTACTGGGCCTCGATGGCGGCCTTGAGATCCTTGAGCGAGTTCATCTCGAAGCGGAAGCCGGGGCCCGTCTCGGTGTCGAGCGCGTCGTAGATCTTCTTTTCAGGCGCGCTCAGCGGGTCGTAGGCCTCCCGCCTGTACTGCTTGCGGCGGTCGCTCATCCGCCGCCAGATGGCCGCGGTCGGGTAGATGATCGGTGGGTCGTCGGGAAACGGGATGCCGGCGACGTCGACGAGGTGCAGCATGTCCATGAACCCGCGCTCCTGATCGCGACGAGTCCGGTAGTTCTCCGCGTCGTACTCGCGGATCTTGGCGACGAGCGACGCCGTGCGGCCCAACTCGCGGGCCGGCATCGGGATCGGGTAGTTCGCATAGAGCTCCCCCGTTTCGCGGAGGATTTCGTCGCCGACGATCCGCTCGGCCTCGAGGAATGCCGTCGAGGGCTCCTCGTAGCCGGTGACGGCCTCGCCCTGGATGATCTTCGGATACCGTTCCGACTGCGAGTAGCCGACGCGGATTCCCTCCTCCACGAGCGCGTTGTAGCGGTTCACGAGTTGCTTGAGCTTGGCCTCGCGGGCATCGAGTTCGGAGTTCAGCCGCTGTCGTTCCCGACCGATGGCCGCCCGTCGCTCCTCGGCGAGTTCGCACTCGATCTTCTCGCGGGAGCGGATGTTGGCCTCGCGCACCCGCATCTCGATCTGTGCCAGGAGCCGTTCGCGGGCCGCGGCGTCGAGGTCGGTCGACCGGGCCACCACCTCGCGGGCATCCTTGAGCATGTCGCGGGCCCGGTCAGGGTCCGTCGCCAGCATCTGGCGGGCGTCGCGGATTCGCACGGCCACGTCTCGCTCGAGCGCCTGGGCCGCGACCCGCCGCATCGCCTGCATTTCGGCCAACTCGGTCGCTGGCTCATCGAGCGAGGTGTCGCCCGTGGCGGGCGGCACGAACGGATCGCCGCTCGGCAGCTCTTCGACCACATCCTGCGTCTGCTTGAGTGCCGCCTGGCGGATCACGGCGGCTTCTGCGTTGTCGGGGTCGCGACGCAGCGAGGCCTCGGCGAGCCGGACCGCGGAGTCGTGTGCGCCGGTCTCCTCCGCCTGGCGGGAGAGGGTCGCCAGTTGAGCTGCCTCGCGGTGGATCACGTCGCGGGCCACGGCCAACGAGTCGCGGCCCGCCAGGGGTAGGAACACGCCATCGGTGGAGACCGCGTTCCTCGCCAGCTCCGCCAGATAGGCGTTGCCATCGGCGGGGTCGCACGCGGGAAGGGACAGTTTCTCGGGGGACGGCGGCGACGCCTGGGTGGCGATCGCAAGCTCCAACTCGCCCCCGGCGGCCGCGCCGCGGGCGAGGACCACCGAATCGCGATCCGACCGTAGCGGTGGGACGCGTGTGGGGAGCAGGCTCACGCTGCGGTTGCCCGGGGCGACGCACGTCGCGGCTGTTGGCCACGCGATGGCATGGACATGCCCGCGGGCGATCGATGCGGCAGCGTCGGTGGTATCCTGGGCATAGAGGCCCCCGGTGCCGGCCGCCGTGGCGGCCAGGAGCGGCCAGTTGACCTGCGGCCCGACGCCGATGCTCGAAACGGCAATGTGCAGGCCGGCGAGTCGCTTCACACAGGCGGCGAACTCGTCCGGGTCCACGCCCTCGATACCGCTTCCGTCGCCCACGTAGACGATGAACCGGGGTTCACGCCTGTCAGCCAGGCGATCCGCCGCCGCGGCCAAGCCCGACACGAAATCGGTGGAGCCGAGAGGCGTCCGGGCCTCGAGACGCGAGAATCCGGCCGCGATCTCGTCGGCCTTCGCCGCGTGAAACGCAGGTGTCAGCGGGGTGCAGCCGACGTCGACGGCGGCGACGGAGAAGACGTCGCCGGGAGTGGCGGCGGCCAGGATCGTCCGGACCGCCTCGAGCGATCGGGTGCGGAACTCTCCGGCCTGGCTCGCGGACGTGTCGACGAGCACCACGATCGCCGCAGCCTCAGGCCGTGGCTCCGGCCGCGAGCGGAGTCCGATCGCAGTGACCGGGTCGCCCGCGGCCGAGGGCGGTGATGCCTCCACGAACGTGACCGTGGCACGGTCGGCCGCGGCGGCGGCGACGTGGGCGCCGCCGGCGAACAGGATGGTGGCCGCGAAGGCGGCGATACGGCAGACCATGGGCGTGCTCCGGAACGCGGACCAGGCGAAGAAGGGGGCGAAACAGAGCATATTTGGGGCCCTTCGAAACCGCCAAGGCCGTTCTGGCCGTTGGAGAATGGGGTTGGCAGTGGTTCATGGCAGGCCGAACCGCTTCTTTCCCACCCCCGACAAACGGTGTTGGCCGAACATGCCAAGGCTCGCCATAACCACGGGGGCGGCGGTGTTCCGGCCGATTTCCGCCTCGTTTCCCGCCGTGAGGCCACCTCATGATCCCGCTCGATGCCCGGCCGACCTGGGCCGTGTTCGTTCGCTCGCTGGCTGGCCGTGTCGTCCGTCTGGGCCTGCCAACGCTCGTCGGGATGGTGGCATCCGCGGCGTGGGCCCAGCCGGCGGCCGTGCCTCCCGCACCGTCTCCCCGGACGTTCTCGGCGGAAGAACAGACCAATATCGCCGTCTACGAGGCGGTCAATCGGAGCGTCGTGAACATCAACACGAAGGCCACGGTCGCCACGGGGCTCTTTCTTCTGGAGGTGCCGTCGGAAGGGGCGGGGTCGGGCATCGTGCTCGACCGCGACGGCCACGTGCTGACCAACTTTCACGTCGTGGAAGGGGCGCGGGAGATCCAGGTGATGCTGCATGACGGAGCATCCCATGCCGCCCGGGTCGTGGGGATCGACCCGGCCACCGACGTGGCCGTGCTGCGGGTCGATGCGCCCGGCGAGGGCCTGCACCCGGTGTCATTCGGGAGTTCCGCCGACTTGCGGGTCGGGCAGCGCGTGTTCGCGATCGGCAACCCGTTCGGCCTGGAACGCACGCTCACCACCGGGATCATCTCGAGCCTCAACCGATCGCTTCCCACTCGCACGGGTCGGACGATCAAGTCGATCATCCAGACCGATGCCGCGATCAATCCGGGCAACTCCGGAGGCCCGCTCGTCGACAGCGGCAGCCGGCTGATCGGCATGACCACCGCGATTGCGAGCCGGACGGGCCAGAGCGCGGGCGTGGGCTTCGCGATCCCGGTGGGCACGCTCTCGCGGATCGTGCC
>CAXNJC010000259.1:0-3616 GCA_964202525.1 Pirellulales bacterium | reverse complement strand
GAGATCCTCGATGGAGTAGATGTCATGGTGGGGCGGCGGCGAGATCAGGCCCACGCCCGGCGTCGAGTGCCGGATGCGGGCGATCTCGCGATCGACCTTGTGACCTGGCAGCTGGCCGCCCTCGCCGGGCTTGGCCCCCTGGGCCATCTTGATCTGCAGTTCCTGGGCGTTGACGAGATACAGGCTCGTGACGCCGAAGCGGCCGCTGGCCACCTGCTTGATCTTCGAGCTCTTGCTGTCGCCCGACGGTTCGCGCTGGTAGCGCACCGGATCCTCGCCGCCTTCGCCCGTGTTGCTCCAGCCACCGAGCCGGTTCATGGCGACCGCGAGTGTCTCGTGGGCCTCCTTGGAGATCGAGCCGTACGACATCGCGCCGGTCGCGAATCGCTTCACGATCTCCTTGGCCGGCTCCACCTCGTCGAGCGGAATCGCGGCGTCGGCCCACTGGAAGTCGAGCAGGCCGCGGAGCGTGAGGAGCTTGGTCTGCTGCTCGTCGATCAGCTTCTGATACTTCCGGAATTCCTCCCGGCTGTTGATCTGCGTGGCCCGCTGCAGGCTGGAGACGACGTCGGGGGCGAGCACGTGGGCCTCCCCCTTCCGTCGCCAGGCGTAGCGGCCGCCCACGTCGAGCTCGAGCGTCTGCGGCACGGCGGTGTGGGGCCAGGCGTGCTCGTGCCGGCGGAGCGACTCCGTGGCGACGCCCTCGAGGCCGATGCCGCCGATGCGGCTCGGTGTCCGCGCAAAGAACTCGTCGACGAGCGTGCGGTCGAGCCCCACCGCCTCGAAGATCTGGGCGCCGCGGTAGCTCTGCTGCGTCGAGATGCCCATCTTGCTCATCACCTTGAGCAGGCCCTTCGTCGCCGCCTTCACGTAGTTCTTGTGGAGCTTCTCGCGGGGGTAGTCGCCGGCGATGATCCTCTCCGCCTGCATCTGGTCGATCGTGGCGAAGGCCAGGTAGGGATTCACCGCGCCCGCCCCGTAGCCGGTGAGCAGGGCGAACTGCTGCACCTCGCGGGCCTCGCCCGTCTCGACGACGAGGCCGCACCGGGTGCGGCTCCCCTCGCGGACGAGGTGGTGGTGCACGCCGCCGGTCGCCAGCAGCGCCGGCACGGCCGCCTGCTCGCGGCACACGCCGCGGTCGGTGAGCACGAGGACCGTGGCCCCGGCCTTGACCGCGGCCGACGCCTCGGCCCGGATCGCGTCGAGCCGGGCCCGCATGCCCGCGGCGCCGGCGGCGGCGGGGAACAAGAGCGAGATCGTCGCCGACTTCAGGCCGGGCCGGGCCGGCGATCCCGCCGAGCCGAGCGCCTTGATGCGGGCGCACTCCGCATTGGTGATCACCGGCGTCTCCAGCCGCAGGAGCCGGGCCTGCTCGGGCGTCGAGTCGAGGAGGTTCCCCTCGCAGCCGATCGTGGTGATCATCGAGGTGATGATCTCCTCGCGGATCGCATCGAGCGGGGGATTCGTGACCTGCGCGAAGAGCTGCTTGAAGTAGTTGGAGAGCAGCTGCGGCCGGTCGGAAAGCACGGCCAGCGGCGTGTCGTTGCCCATCGAGCCGATCGGCTCAGCGCCGTCGGTGGCCATGGGCGAGAGGATCACCTTGAGGTCCTCGAGGGTGAAGCCGAAGGCTCGCTGGAGCTCGACGAGGCTCGAGTGCTCGCCGGCCACGCCCGCCGCCCGCCAGGGGTCGACGGCGTGGGCATGCGGATCGGCCACGCCCTTCGCGAGCAGTTCGGAGGGCTCCACCGCGCGATTCTTCGTGACCTCGTCGACGTGGGCCGGATCCGGCAGCGCGTCGAGCCGCACCTGGTTGGCCGACACCCACTCCCGCCAGGGCTTGGCGGTGGCCAGCTTCCGCTTGATCTCGTCGTCCTCGACGATCCGGCCTTCCTTCGTGTCCACGAGGAACATCCGTCCGGGCCGCAGCCGACCCTTGCGGACCACCTCGCCGGCCGGCAGCTGGAGCACGCCGGCCTCGCTCGCCATCACCACGAGGCCGTCCTTCATCTGCCACCAGCGTCCGGGCCGCAGGCCGTTGCGGTCGAGCGTGGCGCCGATCCGCACGCCGTCGGTGAAGGCCAGCGCCGCCGGGCCGTCCCAGGGCTCCATCAAGCAGGCCTGAAACTCGTAGTAGGCCTTGAGGTCGTCGGCCATGCTCTCGTGGCCGCTCCACGGCTCGGGGATCAGCATGCTCACCGCCTCCTCCACCGGCCGGCCGGCGAGCACGAGCAGCTCCAGCACGTTGTCGAAGGTGGCCGAGTCGCTGCCCCCCTCGCGGATCACGGGCGTGATCTTCGCGAGGTCGGGGCCAAACACCGGGTGCGCGAGCATGCTCTCGCGGGCGTGCATCCAGTTGATGTTGCCGCGGACGGTGTTGATCTCGCCGTTGTGGGCGATGTAGCGGAACGGATGCGCGAGATCCCACGTCGGGAAGGTGTTCGTGCTGTAGCGCTGGTGCACGAGCGCCAGGGCCGACGCCATCCGCGGATCGGAGAGGTCGGGAAAGTACTTGCTCACCTGGTCGGCGAGCAGCAGGCCCTTGTAGATCATCGTCTTCGACGACAGCGAGCAGACGTAGCAGAAGGCCTGCTCCATCAGCCCGAGCTTGCCGATCTCGATCCCGAACCGCTTGCGGGCCACGAACAGCTTCCACTCGAAGTGGTCGCGGGCCACTTTCGCGCCCCGGCCGATGAACACCTGACGCACGACCGGCTCGACCTCGCGAGCGGTGCTGCCGATCGAGCGGTTGTCGGTGGGCACGGTGCGCCAGCCGAGGAACTCCAGCCCCTCCTCGCGGATCACCTTCTCGAAGAACAGCTCGGCGGCCTCGCGATCCCCCTCCGAGGGCGGCAGGAACACGTTGCCCACCGCCCAGTCGCCGGCGGCCGGCAGCTTGATGCCCGCCTGCGGGGCGGCCGCCGCGAAAAACTCGTGCGGCGTCTGCATGAGGATGCCCGCGCCGTCGCCGGTGAGCGGATCGCAGCCGCAGGCTCCGCGGTGGGTCAGGTTCTCGAGCACCTCGAGCCCCTTGCGGACGATGTCGTGGCTCTTCACCCCGTGCATGTTGACGACGAAGCCCACGCCGCAGGCGTCGTGCTCGTTGGCCGGATCGTAGAGGCCCTGGGGGGCGGGCAGGCCGGGCTTGGCCGCATGGCGCGTCATGGCGAAACTCGTGGGTGTTGCTCGAACGTGGTGTGTTTCAGGGACCGCGGCGCCGTGCCGCGGAGCGGGATCTCAGGAACCGGTCGCGGCCGGCGTGGTGATTTCAGACTCGATGTCGCGGGCGTGCCCGCGGAGGAGTTCGACGAACCGCTCCGCCGTGGGCGGCAGCGGCTTGCCGCGGGCCTGGATGATGCCCAGCGGCCGGATGAGTTCGTCGCCGGCGAGCCGCACGGCCGACAGCGTGCCGGCCGCGAGCTCCCGGCCTACGGTCGGCTCCGGCAGGAGGGCGACGCCGGCATCGATCTCCACGGCCCGCTTGATCGTCTCGATGTTGTCAAACTCCATCACCACGGTCGGCTCGGCACCCTGAGCGGCGATGGCTCGGTCGAGTTCGTGGCGGATCACAAGATCGCTGTCGAACCCGACCATCCTCTGGCCGTGGAGTTCGCCGAGG
>CAXNJC010000258.1:0-3628 GCA_964202525.1 Pirellulales bacterium | reverse complement strand
CCAGAGCCGGTTGACCGTCACCCTGGCGAGCAACGGGTGGTCCGGGGCAACGAGCCAGCGGGCCAGGCCGAGGCGATTGCGGGGCTGGTCCGCCGGGAACGGCGGCAGGCTGGCGGGCGTGCCGGGTTCGACGGCGTCGCGTCGCTGGTCGTACTCGCCCCGCTCGAGCACGTAGGCGGTCTTCGGCTCCGGCAGGTCCCGCATCACCATCACCTCGGCGGGCTTCTCCGCGGCGGCGTCGCGATGCCGACGGACCGTCTCCAGGGCTTTCCGCGCCGCGGCCGCCGCGGGGTCGATGGCCGTGGCGAACCAGTCGGCAACGGCGTCGCCCTCCGCCTTCGCCGCCAGGCAGCGGGCGATCGTGCCCGGCTCGACGAGCTCGCGAACCTCGAGCGGCGCGAGCGCCCGGTCGAACACGCGAAACTCGTCGACCTCGCCCCCCTTGAAGCCGTGGTCGCGAAACCGCTCGCCGATGGCGATCGTGTCGCCGCCGCCTCCGGTGATCTCGCGGGTCAGTGAGTCCTTCACCACGTCCACGGCCGCGGCATGGCCGTCGATGAACAGCCGCAGCCCGGCGGCCCTGCCCGAGCCGTCGCTCGTGACCGCGACGTGCACCCAGCGGTCGACGGGCAGCGGCTCCACGCAGCGAACGCTCGCCGCATCGCCGGGCCAGAAGTGGATCAGCGACCAGCGGAGGTGCCCGCGATCGACGAGCAGCTCGTAGCCGCGGCTCGCGGCGTCGGTCCAGGCCCGCGACCGGTGGAACACCACGGCCCGCTCGAAGGCGGCGGGCGGCTTGATCCACGCGGCCACGGTGAAGGGATGGCTGCGGCGGAAGGTGCCCACCGGCGTGTCCACCGCATGGTCGCCCGTGAGCCGGATCGCCCGCCCGGCATGGCCCTCGACGAGCACGTTGTCGGCCGCCGAACGTGCCCGCAGGTCCATGGGCTTGTCGGACGACGCCGCGGCGGCAGGCTGGGGCGCTCTGGCCGACGGACCGTCGCTCGTCGGAAACCGTCCGTCGGCGTCCCGGGCGTCGAACGAATAGTGCACGAGTTGCCCCGGCAGCCGACCGGCGTCGTCGAGCGCCCGCATCGCGGGGGCGGGCTCGGGGCCGCCGGCGGTCCACGCCGCCACGCGGTCGCGGGCCGCGGCCTCGAGCCGCCCGAGCGTCGCGGCCGCCTCGCCGCAGGCCTCGTCGGCCTTGGCCAGCCGATCGCGGCCGGCGGCGTCGAGCAGCCGGAGCTTGGGCGTGGGAGTCGAGGGCGTGAAGTAGGAATAGAGCCCCGCCTCGTCGACGTCGTCGAAGAAGGCGAACAGCTGGTAGTACTCCCGCTGCGGGAGCGGGTCGAACTTGTGGTCGTGGCAGCGGGCACATTCGAGCGTGAGGCCGAGAAACGCCGTGCCGAAGGTGGTCGTCCGATCGTTCACCGAGGCGACGCGGTACTCCTCCTCGACCGAGCCGCCCTCGCTCTCCTGCTGATGGAGACGGTTGAAAGCGGTGGCGAGCACCTGTTCGTCGGTGGCCTGCGGCAGGAGGTCGCCGGCCAGCTGCCAGGTCACGAACTGGTCCCAGGGAAGGTTGCGGTTGAACGCATCCACCACCCAGTCGCGCCACCACCACATCGGCCGCTCGCGATCGACCTGGAAGCCGTAGCTATCGGCGTAGCGGGCCACGTCGAGCCAGTCGGCGGCCATCCGCTCGCCGTAGCGGGGGCTCGCAAGGAGACGATCGAGCAGATTTTCGTAGGCGTGCGGCGAGTCGTCACCGAGGAAGGCGGCGACCTCGTCCGACGTCGGGGGCAGGCCGGTGATGTCGAACGAGGCGCGACGGGCGAGCGTGACGCGGTCGGCCTCGGGCTGGAGGGAGAGCCCGCGGGTGGCGAGCTGGGCCGCCGCGAGCCGGTCGAGCGGACCGCCGCGCTCATCGACCGAGAGATCGGTCGGCTTCCGCGGGGCGACGAATGCCCAGTGCGGCTCGTACGCCGCACCTTCGGCGATCCAGCGCTTCAGGATCGCGACCTGCTCGGGCGAGAGCCGGCCCAGCTTCGCCTCCGGCGGTGGCATCACCAGGTCGGCATCGGCGCTCGTGATCCGGCCGAGCAGCTCACTCGACTCGGCAGCCCCGGGCACGATCGCCCGGGTGCCGCTGTCGAGTTCCGCGATCGCTGCGTCGCGCACGTCGAGCCTCAGCCCCGCCTGCCGATTCGCGGCGTCGGGGCCGTGACAGCCGAAGCAGTTGTCAGACAGAATCGGCCTGACGTCGCGGTTGAACGACAGCGGCCGTTCGGTCGGCTCCACGACCGCCACGGGCATGATCGAGACGGCGACGAGCGTGATCGCGACGGGCGGGCAGGCATGGAAGGCGCGGAACGGCATGATGCTCCAGTGTAGTAGCCCGGGAACCGTCCGCGGAGCGACGGCCGCCGCCCAGCGTCCGTCGCCGCTGGCATCTTCGCCGCACGGCCTCAACGCCGCCGACGCCTCGGCTGTCCCATTCTTCCCAGCTCAATCTCCCCCGCCCCGCCCATGTCGCCGGGCTTGCACTGCGTCGAGGAGAAGCCGCCGCGGCATCAAGGTCGGCGGTCAGCGGCGTCGATCTCCCCTCAAATCACCCCCCCGCCCGATGCCACGACCATGCCGCGTGTCCGCCACCGCCGTGCCGTGCTCGTGATCGCGCTGGTCGCCTACGCATCGCCGTGCCGCGGCCAGCCGCCCCCGGCCGCGTCCTGGCCGCCACCCGCGGCGACCGCGCTCGAGGTGGCCGATCCCGGAGTCGACCTCGACGCGCGGGTTCGTGCGGCCATGGCGGCGTCCGACCTGCGACCGACGCCCACCACGCTGGACGAGTTCGTGATGCTCGCCGAGCGGAGCCATCCGCGCCTCCGCGCCGCGCAGGCCGCCGTGGAAGCCGCTCGAGGGCAGGCCGTGCAGGTGCGGCTCTACCCCAATCCGAGCGTCGCGGCGGGCTCGCCGCAGATCGCGGGAGCCGACAGCCAGTGGAACTACTACGCCGTCCAGGACATCGTCACCGCGGGCAAGCTGCGGCTCGCGCAGCAGGCCGCGCTGCGGGACGTGCAGAAGTCCGAATACGAGCTGATCCGCGCCCGATTCGACGTCCTTCGCGACGTGCGGCAGAGTTTTTATGCCCTGCTCGTCGCCCAGCGACGGGTCGAGATCTACCGCCTCCTGCTCGACATCGCCACGCGGTCGTACGACATCGGCATGGCACTCGCCCAGGCCGGCGAGGGCACGAAGGCCGACGTGCTGTTCTGGAGCATCGAGCGCGACCAAGCCGAGGTCCGGCTGGCCAACTCCTCGGTGTTCGTCGAGACCGGCCGACGGGAACTCGCGGCTGCCGTCGGCCTGCCCCGCGCCGATGTGGGCAAGATCGAGGCCGACCTGTTCCGCAAGATCCCCTGGTTCGATCTCAAGACGCTCCAGGAGGAGATCGTCCGCGTGAACGCCAAGCCCCGTGCCGCGGAGGCGAAGATCGCCCAGGCCCAGTGGGCTCTGGAGCGGGCGGCGGTCGAGCCGATCCCGAACATCAACGTGCTCGGCGGCTACCAACGGCAGGTGTACCCGGCGCAGCAGCAGGGGCTGATGCAGGTGATGATGGAGGTTCCGC
>CAXNJC010000257.1:0-3633 GCA_964202525.1 Pirellulales bacterium | reverse complement strand
CGCGAACGGCGCGCGGATCGCGGCCACGAGCCGCTCGCACACCGAGAGATCGCCCGCCGCGGCGGCCGCAAGCGCCTCCTCCACGCGATGGTTCCTGGGGATGACCAGCGGATTGGACCGCCGCATGAGGGCGACGGCGGCTTCCCGCTCCCCGGGCTGCCGATCCAATCGGGCGAGCCAGCGACGATGCCAGTCGGGCCAGCCGCTCGCCTCGGCCACGCTGCCTGCCATGAGCCCCTCCGCATCGGTGGCGAAGGCCAGGCTGGCAAACGTGCTCGTGAAGTCGGCCCGCGTCTCGCCCATCAGACCGAGCAGGTCGCCGTACAGCCGGCCGTCGTCGGCCTCCGCCGTGGCGATCCCGAGCTTCGCCCGCGCCCCCGCGAGATGGTGCCGCTCGAACCGCTCCGAAAACGATTCCAGCACGGCCCGCACCGCCGCGATCGCCCGCGCCTCGTCACCGCGCACCGCCGGCAGCAGGCTCTCCGCGAGCCGGGCGAGATTCCACTGGGCGATCGCCGGCTGGTTGCCGTAGGCATAACGGCCCTGCTGATCGATCGAACTGAACACGGCCGCCCGGTCGTAGGCGTCGAGAAACGCGCACGGGCCGTAGTCGATCGTCTCCCCCGACACCGCCATGTTGTCGGTGTTCATCACGCCGTGCACGAAGCCCACGAGCATCCACTTCACCATGAGCGCCGCCTGCCGCTCGGCCACGGCTTCGAGAAACGCCACCGCGGGATCGTCGGCCGCCGCCACGTCGGGCGCATGCCGCGCGATCGCGTGGTCGAGCAGCGCCGACACCAGGCCGGGCTCGTCGATCGCCGCCGCATACTGAAACGTGCCCACGCGGATATGGCTCGCCGCCACGCGGGTGAGCACGGCGCCGGGCAGTGGCGACTCCCGCATCACCCACTCCCCCGTCGCCGCCACCGCGAGGCTGCGGGTCGTGGGGATCCCCAGGGCGTGCATCCCCTCGCTGATGATGTATTCCCGGAGCATCGGCCCCTCGGCCGCCCGGCCGTCGCCGCCCCGGGAATACCGCGTGCGGCCAGACCCCTTGAGCTGGATGTCGTAGCGGCGGCCATCGGCCGCGAGCTGCTCGCCGAGGAGGATCGCTCGGCCGTCGCCGAGGTTCGTGAAGTGTCCGAACTGATGGCCGGCGTAGGCCTGGGCGAGCGGTTCGGCTCCGGGCGGAACCGCGTTGCCGGCGAACACCGTCGCTGCCGACTCCCGCAGCCGAGCTGGCTCGAGGCCCAGGTCGCGAGCCACCGGCTCGTTGAGCACGAGGATCGCGGGCCCGCGGACCGGCGCCGGCATGACCCGTGTGAACAGCGACTCCGGGAGCCTCGCGTAGGAGTTGTCGAAACGCCAGCCGGCGTCGTCGGTCGGGGACGTCATGCGTGGTGTTCCGGGTGGCGATGGACTTGAATCGTAGGCTTTCCGAACGGGGTGTCGATCACCACCGCCGGATGCCGGGGCGTAGAATGGAGGCCATCATGCCATGCACGCCCCCGCGCTCCGCCGGCCTCTGGTGGCTGGCCGCCGGTTTTGTCGCCGCCCTCTCGGCCGTCGCGGCGGCCGCCGAGCCGCCGACACGGTGCGTGATCGTCGATGTCTTCACCCACGAGACCGTCGCCGACGAGGAGCCCGCATTCGCGGCGGCCGAGGCCTTCGCCGCCACCCGGCGTGGCCTCGTGGTCGTACGGCACTTTCTTGACGCCAGTGCCGAAGACCGCGCCGCCCTCGACAAACTCGCGGCCCGCCACCGCTTCGATGCGGCCCGCACGCCGGTGGTGCATGCCTGCGACCGCGTGCTTCATGCCACGGTCGATGCCGACGCGATCACCGCCGGACTTCGCGAGGCACTCACCGTCGAGCTCTTCGTGCGGCCTGGCTGCCCGCACTGCGCCGATGCAAAGGCGTGGCTGCCCGGCCTCATCGCCCGCCATCCTGCGCTGGAGCCTATGGTCCGCGACCTGGTGGCCGACCCGGCCTCCCGCACCCGTCTCGCCGACCTCGTGCGGCGGCACCGGATGGCGGCCGCGAGTGCGCCGGCCTTCCATCTCTGCAACCGGCTCGGCATTGGATTCGACGATGCCGACCGCACCGGCCGGCGTCTGGAGGCCCTGCTCGTCCCGTGGACCCGCCCCTGCCCCGACCCGATTGGCGAGCCGCTCGATGACTCGGCCCCACCCCCCGACGACGAGGAGTCGACGATCGACCTGCCGCTGTTCGGCACGGTGGATGCCCGGGCCATCGGCATGCCGCTGTTCACGCTGGCGATCGGCCTCGTGGACGGCTTCAACCCCTGCGCGATGTGGGTGCTGCTCCTGCTGCTCTCGATTCTCGTGAACCTCCAGGACCGGCTGCGAATCCTCGCCGTGGCCGGCACGTTCGTGGTGGTGAGCGGCTTGGCCTACTTCGCCTTCATGGCCGCCTGGCTCAACGTGTTCGAGTGGTTCGGCTACCTGCGGCCGGTGCAGGTGGCGCTCGGGACCGTGGCGATCGTCGTGGGGGCGATCCACGTCAAGGACTTTTTCGCGTTTCACTCCGGGGTGTCGCTCTCGATTCCGGAGGCGGCGAAGCCCGGCATCTACCAGCGGATACGGCGAATCGTGATGGCCGAGAACCTCGTGGGGGCGGTCATCGGGGCGTTCGTGCTCGCCGTGCTCGTCAACGTGGTCGAGCTCCTGTGCACGGCGGGGCTACCGGCGCTGTACACCAACATCCTCTCGCAGCAGGGCTATTCGACCGCCGCCCGGTACGGCTATCTCGGCCTCTATGTCCTGGCCTACATGTTCGACGACGCAGTGATGGTGGCGGGAGTCGTGGCCACGCTCTCGCGATTCAAGCTTCAGGAAACCGGCGGCCGCTGGCTCAAGCTCGTGAGCGGTGGCGTGATCCTGCTGCTCGGCCTCGTGATGCTCCTGCGGCCGGAGTGGCTGGAGTGACCGCCGCCTGCGACCATCCCATGCACCACGACCGCATCACCCGTCACGGAGCCCGCGTTCAGGCAGTGTGGGCCGTGCTGCTCGTCGGGACGCAGGTCGCCACGATGGCCGCCTCGATCGACGCCTCTCAGCCACGACCAATCGGCAAAGGGACGGCCGTCGTGCTCCGTGCACAGGAGTCGCGCGAGCCGGAGCCGTCGACGGCTCCCGGCGATCTGCTCATCCACTTCCACGGCGCTGTCGACACGATCCGGGGGACCATGGAAAAGAGCGGCCTCGAGGCCACCGTGGTCGTCGTCAACCAGCCCGGACTCTCGGCCGCCTACGCGGCCCCATTTCGCGACGATCCCGACCTGTTCGACAGACTGCTCGCCGAGCCCCTCCGCGCCGCCGGCGGCGGGCGCGATGGCGGCCCTGCCCCGCGCTGGCGACGCGTGACGCTCTCCTGCTTCAGCGCCGGTTACGGTGCGGTGCGCGAGGTTCTCAGGAATCCGGCGGCCGCCGACCGGGTGGACGCGATCGTGGCCGCCGACTCGATCTACGCCGGCCTCGACGAGACCCATTCGGCCGACGGCGTCCGCCGCGCCGATCCCCGCGACATGGCGGGGTTTCTCGCCTTTGCCCGAGCGGCCGCCGCAGGGGAGAAGTCGTTTCTGATCACCCATTCCGCGCAGCCGACTCC